>NZ_CM000745.1:1887234-1932585 GCF_000161455.1 Bacillus pseudomycoides DSM 12442 | reverse complement strand
AATCCCTTCAAATGAGAAGTATCTTGTTGGACATAGGAAATGATGAGTCCTGAACCTAAATTAACTGAGCCTGTATGCTGTATTGGATGTCCTAGAATTAGTTTTAGGATACTACTTTTCCCGCTTCCATTCTTTCCATCAAGTACAATTCGATCCCCTTGTTCAACTATGAAGCTAATTGGTTCATTTACTATTTGGTCATCATACTTAACAGACACATCAGCCAAAACAACCAATTCATTTGACTGAAATTTCAATCGTTCTAATTTTAACGACTCAGTTTTCTCCACATTTTTTAGTAATTTTGACTTTTCTTCAATAGCTTTTTGTTGCCTTGATTCAAGGTTCTTCGCTCTCTTCATCATCTTGGCCGCTTTATGTCCTACAAAACCCTTATCTAACTTAGATCCTGAATTCCTTGTTCCATTTTTGGAAGCTTCCACTTGATGAGACCAACCTGCTGAACGCTTTGAAGACTGTTTTAATCTCCCTATGTCTTTTTGTAGACGCTCATTTGTAGCCTCTTCGTGTTCCTGCTGTCTATCAAAATTTAACTTCCAAGAAGAATAGTTACCACTTTGAACTTCAATATTTGCTCTATTTATAGATAAGATATGGTCAACGCATCCATCTAAAAAGATTCTGTCATGTGAAATCAAAATAAACCCTTTTTTCTTCCTTAGATAATCAGAGACCATCTTTCGTGCATCAGTGTCTAGATGATTTGTTGGCTCATCAATTAATAGAAATTGACCCTCATTCAAAAACAGTGCAGCAAGCAACACCTTTGTTTGTTCTCCATTTGATAATGTTTTAAATGGTCGATACATGGCCTCGGCATCAACATTTAAATAGGATATTTCACGCAGAAATTCCCAATCTTCTGCTTGGGGACAAATTTCTTCAAGGATTTCATGAGTGAACTTGTTCTTATCCGAAACTGGGTAAGGGAAATAATTAAATTCTACCGAAGAAGTGATCTTCCCACTATACTCATAATTACCTAATAATAAATTAAAGAATGTCGTTTTACCTCGTCCGTTTCTACCAATAAACCCTAGTTTCCAATCTGTATCTATTTGAAAGTTTACACCTTCAAAAATATTATCAAAGCTACCTGGGTATGAAAAAGTTAAGTCTTGAACTTTTATCATTGACATAATAATTCCTCCTTTATATATCAACACTTTTCATATAAAGTCGGAATATCCATCAATTTTTTAATTTCTCCATATAAGTTTGATGGATATTAACGACTTATATAGAGCATTACATGTGTAACAATAGTGTCTGAATTCCTCATTTTTCTCTCTCCTTTATTTGTTAGGTTACAGTTACGGATTAATAAATATCAACTTACCTATAAGAGAATAAAAAAATCCTCCCAATTTGTAATCGGAAGGATTAGTATCTCACTTATACTTAATAAGTTCTTATTAATCATTGGAATCATGACAAATAAAGTATGAACTGATTTATAAAAATGGATAGACTAACCCTATATTTTGTAGTTTGAAGTTATTAATTTCAAATTAAAATATAGATTAGTTAATCATTATTCATCCATCAGTCCTCTCATAATTCTATTTTTAGAGTAACATTCTTTTTTATGGAATGCAATATCACAATCATCTTTACCTCAAATTACTGCTAACTACTTCTTTAGAATCAACAATGTATATTCCTTCTTTCTTTATACTTTGTGGAGTGGAGTTAGTATAGTCATATGAACACAACTTAGTTAAGTCCTTACAATGGATTTCAAGGAGAAAGTGTCCGTATGGCAAACAAGAAATTTAATGAAGAATTTAAAAAGATGGTTGTTGAACTATATCATTCAGGCTGATCTGTGAAAGAACTAAGCAGCGAATATGGTGTATCAGAAGTACCGATTTATAAATGGATAAAAAAATATTCTCCTATCACAACGATTGATGAGGAAGAAATGACGCTAGAAGACCTGAAGCGAATGCAGAAAGAAATGCTTCGTCTGAAGGAGGAAAATGAGATTTTTAAAAAGGCTATGGCCATATTCGCGAAAAAATAAAAGATACAGACTTACATCAATTTATCGATTGTCTGTTTAGGGATAGTATTACCACTTCTAACATGATATCTTGCAATAGCACTATATATAAGTTCATCTTCATACATTGTAGGAAAAAAAGATACCATCTCCTTCTTTCAAAGAAAAAACAAAATAAATAATTATTAAAAATAGTAAGAAAAATAAAAATAACAAATCAGGTCAACGGTACGCCCGATTTGTCATTCTGCCAATATAGTAAGCTTTATTTTGTATTTATCATCTTCAGTAACACATTATTTGTAATTAACTACTACAGTAACGTTAATAATTGTCACTGCACAATAGCACGATAAAATTGTACTCATTTACATCTCTTCCGGAGCACCCATTCCAAGTAAACGCAATCCTTCTTTTAACACAATCGTTACTGCATAAACAAGTGCAAGTCTACTTTCCTTTTCTTTATCCTCTTCTAAAATACGAACATTTCCATAATATTTATTAAATGCTTGTGCTACATCTAACAAATACTTCGCAATATGTGACGGTTCATTTTTGAAGAAGGCTGTTTCAACGACTTGTGGAAATCTATTTAATAATTTTATCGTACTCCAACTATGATCATCGTTTAATTGAAACGCTTCTGTTTCAAATTCAGCATTTTCTTTTCGTAAAATGGAGCAAGCACGCGCATGTGTATATTGAACATATGGTCCTGTTTCCCCTTCGAACTTCAGCATTTTTTCTAAAAAGAATTCAATATTATGCATACGTTCATTTTTCAAATCATGGAAAATGACTGCCCCGACACCAACTTGCTTAGCAACTTCCTCTTTTTGCTTTAAGTCCGGATTTTTCTCTTCAATATTTTGCTCTGCAAGCGTAATCGCTTCTTCTAATACTTCCTCAAGTAATACGACTTTCCCCTTACGTGTGGACATTTTTTTACCATCTTTTAAAATGAGTCCAAATGGTACATGAGCCATACCATCTACCCAGTTATAACCAAGTTTCTTTAATACAGTGAAAAATTGTGTGAAGTGTAAGCTTTGTTCTGCGCCTACTACATACAACGCTTTATCAAATTCATATGTGTTTTGACGGTATAGTGCCGCTGTTAAATCGCGCGTTGCATAAAGTGTAGCTCCATCTGATTTTTTAATTAAACATGGCGGCATATCTTCTTTTTCTAAATTAACAACTTGTGCTCCATCCGATTCTTCTAATAACCCTTTTTCTTCTAAAATATCAACAAAATCGCCCATTTTATCATTATAGAAAGCCTCTCCTTGGAAGTTTGTAAATTCAACACCAAGAAGTTCATAAATACGAGAGAATTCTTTTAAAGATTCATGACGGAACCAATTCCATAAAAAAACTGCTTCTTCATCACCGTCTTCTAATTTCTTAAACCATGCACGGCCTTCTTCTTCTAGCTCTGGATGCTCTTTCACTTCTTCGTGGAAATGAACATATAATTTGAATAATTCGCGAATCGGATCTTCTTTTACAAGCTCTTCATTTCCCCATTTTTTATATGCGGTAATTAATTTCCCAAACTGCGTTCCCCAATCACCAATATAATTGATTCCTACAACCTCATATCCACACTTTTCAGCGATATGTTTTAAAGAATTCCCGATCATCGTTGAACGTAAATGTCCCATGGAGAACGGTTTCGCGATATTTGGTGAAGAGTAATCGATTACTACTGTTTTTTCTCGCCCAAAGTACCCCTGTCCATATTCTTCTTTTTCAACTAAAATCGCTTTTAATACATCATCACTTACTATGTGACGATTGAAAAATACGTTCACATATGGTCCAACTGCCTCCACTTTTGTAAAAAATGAATTGTTTAGCTTCTCAGCAATTTCTTTCGCGATAATTGCGGGTGCTTTTTTATATTGCTTTGCAAGCATAAAACAAGGGAATGCCGCGTCTCCAAATTCATCTTGCTTCGGAGTTTCAATTAAACCTGTAATTTGTTCCAATGATAATTCTGATTTTAATATTTCAAATAAACTTTTTGCTAATTGAATTTTATATTCCATGTTACTCCCTCCTTATTTTTTTAAACACAAAAAACCCGTCTCTAAAAAAGAGACGAGTTATCACCCGTGGTACCACCCTTGTTGTTCCGAAGAACCACTTTCCCGTTTATAACGAGGACAGGGGGCCCCGGCTTACTCTACTATTCATTTCAAGCAGCGTCTCCGAAGTGCGCTTCATCCTCTTCTCCGTACTAGGCTCTCACCATCCCTAGCTCGCTTTCCTTCTGAAGAAGGACTACTCTCTTCATCTACGACATCATATATAATTGATTATTGCTTATTATACATCTTTTCAAATAATTAGCAAGGTTCAATTACACCAAAATGAAATTTCGCACTTTTTCGCTTATATACTAAGAAGTTATGTCGCTCAAATCGTGTACTACGGAAATGATCCTTTAAGACAACACGTTTTCTAGCAACACGCTTTGCTTCTGCAATTGTTTCATCTGTGACATCATTATACAAAGCAAAGTGTTTTAAGCCACGAATCCCATCTGATTCAATTACCGTTTCTTCAAACATTGGATCCAGATAAACAACATCATAACAGTTGTCTTCGCAGCGCTTTAAGAAATCAAAATGCTCAGTTTTCTTCACTCTAATTCTACGCATCGCTTCATCGATTTCTGAAATACCCGCACACCACTGCTTTAAACCTTTATTCATTATATAGGCCATGTAACGATTCCCCTCAAGCCCCATTATAGCTCCTTCTTCTCCAACAACATAGCTTGCAACAATACTATCTGATGCCATACCGAGCGTACAATCTAACACCGTCATTCCTTTTTCTAATTTTGCAGCTTGTACAAATGGATCATGTTCTCCCCTCATTAATCTTTTCACACGAAACATTGCAGAATTAGGATGGAAAAAGAACGATTCTTCTGTACCTTTTGGATAAATTGCTAATCGTTTCTTTCCTACAACGAGTACATCTTGTTCAAACTGCTCATGTAGCTTATATACCGATATATCATTCCGTACTACAAAAGAGCATTGTAATTCTTCCGCTACCTCTTTTGCATATGCTGTCATTTCCTTATTCGTTCGTCCTGCTGTTGTTACAATCATCTTTTCACCTCAATATATAAAGAAAAAAGGGAGAATCACTCCCCCTTTTTAGCAATGCTTTTCAAAAGCTTGTTCTAAGTTATTAATAATCTCTTCCATTGTTGCTCCTTCAATTTCATGACGATGAATGAAGTGAACAACTTCGTTTCCTTTTAGTAACGCCATAGATGGTGAAGATGGAGGAATATCTCCGAAGTACTCACGCATTGTAGCTGTTGCGTCTTTATCTTGTCCTGCAAATACAGTTACAAGATGGTCAGGTTGTTTTTCAGAACGTACAACCGCTTGACCAGCTGATGGACGCGCTAAACCAGCTGCACATCCGCAAACAGAGTTTACGACAACTAATGTTGTACCTGTCGCATTTTCCATATATTCTTTTACAGTTTCTTCTGTAGTTAATTCTTCAAATCCAGCACGCACTAACTCTTGACGCATTGGAATTACCATTTGACGCATATATTCTTCGTATGCATTTGACATCTTGTAATCTCTCCTTCAACTTTCATTCCAAATTCATCATATCACGCTCTTATAATAGGTGCAAAAGAAAGATAGCGTTACCATCATTTTTTTGATGGAATTTCACAAACTCCTTCACGACAGTGACCAACTGGTACAAGTTTTCTTCTATTTGCAATATAATCATACACTTTATTTCCAAATCCAAGTAAAATAGATAACTTGATAAAAGGAACCACAAACCAGTATGACGGCACAGCTTTTGCTAAAACATATACGCTACCAATCCCGTCATACCATTTGTTATTTTTTAAAATGTAAAGTCTTTGCTCCATCTTCTCTTGTAACTCTGTAGAAAGTTGATACTCCTCTACAACATCTTTATCACGAAAAGAGGCAAACTTCATCGTATCTTTTTTATCAAGCTTCTTTGTACGCTCTGCGACTGCCGTGCACATCGGACACCTACTATCATAGAAAACGATCATATGATTATTCTCCTTTGCGAGACTCCGTCATTTGTTTCCAAACAGATCCTTTCGCTTCTTCTCCCCCTTCAATACGTTCTAATGCTAGACGAGCTTGCATTGCTACTTCGAACTCTGGATCATCTTGCGCTACGCGTAGTGCTGGAATTGCACTTTCATCACCAAGTTCAAATAAGAACATCGCCGCACGCCAACGCACCAATTTACTTGGATCTTTAAGTGCTTTAATCATAACAAACATCGCTGCTGGATCTCCTACATCTGATAAGCAATCACCCGCAGTGCGGCGTACACTTACAGAACGATCTAGTAAAGCTTTATACAGTAATGGTAATACTTCATCACCTTTTACCATACCTAAGTACGCTGTTGCTAAACGACGGATAGATACTTTCTCATCTTCTAGCGCTTTCTTCAATACAGGAATATCTTCTTCTGTTGGATCCATTTGCTCAAGCGCTGCATAACGGTTTTTCCAATCAGGATCCGCCATCATTTCTTCTGTTACTTTATATGGTTCACGCTTTGTAATCGTTACTTCTTTAGCACCCGCTTGATCTAATAATTCTTTTACAGTTTTTTCAACACGGTCTTCTGGATAAGCGGCGACAATTTCTTCCACAACTTCTTTTCCGATTTCTTCAAAATTCCCATAACGTGTACTTTGTTCTACCCATTTACGCTCTTTCACAACGTTAGGTGCAGACATTTGCACTTTCATAATTGCTTCTTTAAAACGGTCTGGTAAGCCCACTCGTTCTTCCGTTGTTCCATCTGTTAATTTCACCTGCATCGGAATCGTAAAGAACATTTGAATGAATACTTTCACTTCACCAAAATGTGAAAGTTGCTCTCTCTCATCTTCTTCAGTGACTTCTTCTCCAAACACAGCACGAACTTGTTGCAAAAGTACTTTCCAGTCATACTTCGCATTTCTCTCTACTGCTAGAAAGTCCGCAACATGATATACACCTTTAATACCTTCAATTTTTAAAATGTGTTGCACTTGCTCTGGTGCTTGTTCTGCATTTTCGTTTGTATAATTATTACGTGCTCCTGATGGTAACACTTCATTTAAGATAACTTTCATCGTATTTGGACTTGGCGTCGGTTCAATTGCTTTAATCTTCACGTAAATAAACTCTCCTTTATTGCTTGTTCTTAGCTGTATTGTAACATGTTCTATCGCTATACTCCTACTGAGACGCTTGCTTTTTCTAATCACAATTATAGTCTTAATAGAATTGGTGAATATCATGTAACAACTACCCCTATTGATATACCCCTTTTTAGTATCATGTTCCTTCTCTCTTCCGCTCAAAAAAGGTAGATTGATAATAACTTTAATCAGCCCCTGCCTTCCTTGCTTTCGCTTAATCTTAGGATGAGGGTCTTACTGCCCGTTAATACGGGATAAATAAAAAAGGTATTGCTTTGCAACACCTTTTTTCTACCACCATAAACTCATTTTATGATGCACTACAATTATTTTGTTAAAGATACTTCATCCTTTCCTTTCATGTCGCGCTCAAGTTTTGCAATTTTCATATCAAATGTATCACGTTCATGATCTTCATTCATGCGAAGCTCTAAATCACGAATGTGATCTTCAATTTCTTCAAATCGTAAGAACGGGTTGTTCTCATCCATTTTATGAAGAGCCGTATTCATACGACGGTTCACATGGGCCATATTTTCACGTGCCATCAATTCCATACGCTTTGCATTCATTTCTTTTAGCTTATTTTTCATTTCAGAAAGACGGCGTTCTAACTCATCAATTTGCTCCACTACACCTGCATACATCTCTTCTAAACGTGATACTTGCCCTTCATAGTATGCTACTTCTTCTAATGCACGTTCATGCAATTGCACTTCTCCTGCTTCTTGTGCAATGATCGCCTGCTTTGATCGCTTATTTACGAAATAACGAGCCTGCTCAAGTTCACGAGCAAAGTTAGATTTTAATGTTTTATGACGCTCGATTAATTTCTCAATTTTTGTTACTTCACGCTCGCTATCGCGTAAATATTGGTTTAACATAGCGATTGGATTTTTTCTTTCCTTCTCATCTAATACATTATGAAAGTCTGCTAAAATTGCATCGCGTACACGTCCGAATAAAGATTGTTTCATTCTAATCTTCCTCTCTTCTACTTTATGATTTCAGTTATTTTATATTAGTTTTTCATTAACTTGTTCCACTCATCTTCAAAGTTGCTATATCGTTTAGAACTTTCTGAAGCAGAATCAACCACTACATCTTTTTCTTTTTTCCACTCACGGTATCCGTAGTATAGTACTACTACTGCTACAATACCGATCAATGCTGGGGAATGAGAAAGGGCGATTGACAAGCCGATTAAACCGAAAATACCCCAAGCTAACTTTCCAAAAAATGATTGTGCTCGCACAAATGATTTATAGCTCCAGTACGCAATCCCTGCTCCAATTGCGAATCCTACAATACCAGCAAGACTACCAAGAGCAATTAAAGCCAAAATACCGGCTGCGATAAACGTTAAAAATTGTTTCATCTTGTGCTTGCCTCCCTTCGATTTGATACTCTTATCTTAACTATTTTTTTAGTTTTCCATAACGAGCTTAAGAACCGTTTTCAAATCAGACTTAAGACCTATTCCAGGTTAGACCCACATTACGATGTATATAAAACGAAGTGAAGAGCTAAAATTTTAATGCAATATTGTTTCTTCTTAGAATGCACTCTTTTTATATTTAAGAAACCGTACCCTTCGACACCATATAAATAACAACAATACGGGCAGATTCCATTCGCCTCCTAACATCCTTTCCCCTTCTTTTAAAGTTTTTCCTAATTAGATTGAATGTAAATCTTTAAAATTATTCGTTTAGATATCAAAATATAATTTCCGCTTACATACATTTATTTAATTCGCTAACATAACTGACGAACGTTCGTAAAATTTGAGGTGATTTTATTGAACAGTAATAAAATTAAGGGTGCAGCTCTAAAATATTTCACAATTCATGGTTATGAAGGAACACCCCTTTCTTTAATAGCTGAAAAAGCCGGCATGAAAAAGCAATCCATTTACACACATTTTAAAGGAAAAGATGACCTCTTTCTTCATGTGTTACGTGATACAAAAGAAACTGAACTAGCTTCAAAACTTCAATACTTAAGTAAAATTGATTCACAAAATCCTGAAAAAGATTTATACAGGCTACTACAATTGAAAGTCGATCTTTTTCAAAAAAATGAACAATTAAAGTTTTGGCTACGTATGTCATTTTTTCCGCCAGTACATCTTGCAAAAGCAATCGAAAAGTTATACTTTCTTTGAACAAAAACCCCTTGTCCATATTGAACAAGGGGTTTAGATTTTCTCTACTAGGAATCATCTCATATACCCACTAATCTAAGATTTTGAAGCATCCCAAAAACGATATTTTTATCTCTCGACAGTTACTTATAGGAAGGGATTAGTGAAAAATAATAGTTATCTGGTAATTACACCAAGTTTTTGTTTATACCTCCTTTCTCTACCGTGAAGCTTCCTCTTTCTTCCGCTCCAAAAACGTAATTCTTTCAATCACAACTTCTGTTTTATACACTCTTTTCCCCTGTTCATTATCATAATTACTCGTATGAATACGACCTGTAATCCCAACAAGCGATCCCTTTTGACAATAATCTGACACATTCTCAGCCGATTTTCTCCAGACGACGCAGTAAATGTAATCTGCTTGCTGCTCTCCTAGGCTATTTCGAAACCCTCTATTTACCGCAACGCATATACGTGCATAAGCAATCCCTTGCTTTGTGTAGTATAGTTATGTGTAGCATCCTAGCTCGTAAGAGCTAGGGTAGCTACTAACCCTTACGGGTCGCGATAGGTAAAGTTTTGACGTTATCTTCACTTTTTCCCCCGCCCCAAACCGCACGTGCGCCTTTCAACGCATACGGCTTTCCATCAACTTATCCTACTTCTTAACTCAATACATGGAGTTAATTCTTTTTCATTAGATTGTTCGTCACCGATACAACCCTATAAGTTTTAACGATTCATTTTTGAAGTAATTTACTTCTGAATTTGTCAATTTTCTTTATTGTTTTAGCATTATAACTTAACACATAGTTTTCACAGTGTATGGATGTATGACATTCTTTACATACCCATGCTAGATTAGCGACTCTATTAATTAAATCCATAGGTAAGTACGGTTCAATGTGATGGCAATGTGCATTTTCCTTCATAAAGTCTAATCCGACATTACAGCACCTACATTTTCCTCTATCCCTGTTATACGCATATTCACGGTTCATAAAGTATTCAAAGTTATATTTACTCTTTGTACCTTTGCAGAGATAAAAATCCTGTAGTGTCATTATATGAGGTCTATCCAGTCTTAACAGCTTCTTCCTTTGTTTGTAGTAGATTTCTCTTCCTACTATAGTGTAAGGTGTCGTCCTTTGGTTAAATGGTTTTTCCAGCCACTCCGAAGGAGTATATGAAGCTTTTGTGACTCCAACCCAAAACCCTTCCTTTTTGATTGCGAAGGTTTTTGCCTGATATTTATGGTGTCTACTAGGTCGGTTTCCTAACTCACACATTTTTACTTTATGCCTCATGTAGCCGCTAGGGAACAATTTCTTGAAAGTTCTAAATAAGGAATTATTTACGTTGTAATCAATTCTATCGAATGTATCCGCGCAAATACCGACTTTCCAATATTCCGCATATCCTTCGAGCATTTGATTAACTTTGATGATTTGTTCTATCCAAAATTCTTCTTTTAAAACTTTCCTCATCTTCCTTATTTCTTTGCAAACTTTACTAATTTGACCACTGACTTTTCTATGATTGGGTTTGTTTTTGCCAACTATATTTCCACTATTACTGCGGAGAGGTGTTTCAGCATAAATATCAAACCCTAAGAAGAGTGCTGGCTTTTCCCTTAAGTCTGTTATGACTGTTTTCTCTTTAGACAATTCAAGTTTTAGCTTAATTCTGAAATACTTGCGCAAATATTCAAGATAACGTCTTGCTTCTTGATAGGTTTGAGTAAGTATAATCCAATCATCTGCGTATCTAACTAGGTAGCATTTATTTCTACCTTGTCTAACCAGCCTCTCCCTTTGCTTTCTCGGTTCCTTTGAAATTCCAGTTGGTTTCGCTTTGTAGAATCTACGTGCTACCATCCAGTCGAAATCATTTAGATACACATTTGCAAGTAAGGGTGAAATTATACCGCCTTGTGGAGTTCCCTTTTCCGTAGTGAATTTAAAATCATATTCCATATATCCTGCTTTAAGCATAATTTGAATAATCTTTATTATTCGCTTGTCCCTTATGCCTAATCTCCATAGTTTCTTAATTAGAAATCTGTGGTTGATATTATCAAAGTAACCTTTTATGTCACCTTCGATTGCATAATAAGACTTAGTAGTATTAATGAAATGATTCACTTGTCTAACAGCATGTTTAGAGCTGCGGTAAGGACGGAATCCGTAACTATGGTCGTAAAATTTTGCTTCTACGATTGGTTCAAGTATTGTACGAATACATTCTTGAATAATACGGTCAACGACCGTTGGTATCCCTAATGGTCGTTGACTTCCATCCGCTTTTTCGATATAAACCCTTCGGGCTGGTTTGGATTTGTAGTTTCGTGCAGCTTTAGTGATTAGCTTTATAACGTTGTTTTTATCCATTTGCAAATATCTTCGAATATCATGTCCGTCAACACCAGGAGTGTTAGCCCCCCTATTGGCTTTGATTTTATGAATAGCTGTAATTATTGTGGTCTCATTGAATGCCATTTCATATAAGCTATGAAAACGTGTATTTTTCTTTGATAATTCATATAATTGGTCCTGAGCTCTTTTGAGTTCAGTTTCATTTGAGAAGTTTGTGCTAAAGTTCATAAAGACATCACCTGCCTTTAGGGTTCACAATTCATTCTTACAGAAAGTTTGAACTTCTCTATCGAATCGTTAAACTTGATAAGTTGACTGGTCCCCTTTGCCCTGTAATGGTTTTTCTCCATCTCTGACTACTACGAGACCTCTGACTTCCTTTAAACTTCAACGTTCTGTAAAACTCCATTTAAAGGCTCTCCCACGTTCCGATTAATCTATCCTTTTTCTGTAACCCTTAGGTCAAGACTATATGCCGATAGTTCTAAGTAAGGTTTGAGAAATAGTTGTTCCTTACATTTCAACTTACTATTTCAAGTAAAAGGGAATACGCAAAACCAGAATGCTATATTCCAACTATATTGGGTCTCCATTTCTAGAGTCACAAATGACGACACTTCAAACATCTTTTCGTTGCCTAACCGTAGGTTACGGACACCCGCACTATATATATTCCATATCTGCACACAGACTTAGGATTTCAAGTTACGTCTTTACCTCGCTTTATACGTCTGTATATTACAGCATACATCGCATAGGGGAGTCTCAGTGTTTATACCACGGATGAGTTTACCATTTCTCATACTTATGTGTTTTCTCCGTATATCAACGGTACTTCCCCGTTGAAACTCGATTAATCAGTTCAATCAATATGTGATAATATCTGTTTCAACCTATAGCATAGGTATATATTCGATTTCTCACGATTGTCACTTTATCCCACCACTGGTACGTGGTGGTTATGCGAAACGTGGCGCACCTGGATCTTTTGTCAATCTTCCGATTAATACAACTCGATTCATCATATTTATACCACCTCACATTTTTTCTTTATTGTAGAAAAAAATAGAAGATAGGTAAAAAATGCAAAATAATATATTTCTAAAAAGAAATCATCACTTTAAATCTAAAAAAATACAAAAAGAAATCCTGCATATTTCAATCATGCAGGATTTCTTTCAATTAGTCATTTTTCGCAAAGTAAGAAACGAAACGAAGAATTTCTAAGTACAACCATACTAATGTCATCATTAGACCCATCGCACTGTACCACTCCATATATTTTGGAGCTCCACTACGTGCGCCATTTTCGATTAAATCGAAGTCTAGTAATAGATTTAATGCAGCAACGATAATCACAACTGCACTAATGATGATGCCAATTGTTCCACCTTGGTGAATATACGGAACAGTAACACCAAACATGTTTAATAGAAAAACGATCAAGTACATAACCAAAATCCCAAGCGTCGCGGCCATTATACCTGTACGGAACTTATCCGTTACCTTTACAACACGAGTTGCATATAAAACTAACATTGCAAATAAAATTGAAATTGTTAGTAATACAGCATTTAAAATAATAGAGTTGTCAAAACGAATCGCATATACCGCTGAAATGCTTCCTAAGACAATCCCTTCAACAGCTGCATAAATAGGTGCTGTAATAGGCGCCATTTTCGGGAAGAAGATAGCCGCAAATGCGATAATTGCAGCCACAATTAATGCTCCAATTAAAACTGGCATTTGCATTTTCCCCGTATACATCTGTATGTATGAATAGACAGACGTTGCAAGAAGCAAGACAAGCATAATAAATGTTTTTCCTACAGCTCCGCCAATTGTCATCGCAGACGTACTTGCTCCCTGTTTACGAAAGGTTTCTTTTTTCAACATTGGATTAGATGTTCTCATTTTTTCCCTCCTAAAATATGTTCTACCAATAGTGTAAAGTTTTTCTCTTTACATTTCAATATATGCAGCTTGTTTTTATTTTAAACCTTCAACGATGTCAGACAGTTCGCTCCAGCGTTCCATTGCTTTTTCCAGTTCTTCTTCTGTTTGCTGCTGCGCCTCAGAAAGCTCCTGTGCTTTTGTAAAATCAGAACCTACATTCGCAAGTTCTTCTCCAATCGTTTCAAGCTTCTCTTCAAGCCCAGCAATCGTATCTTCAATGGTTTCCCATTCACGTTGTTCGTGATAGGAAAGTTTACGTTTACGTTGTTGCTTTGGAGCTTCTTCCACTTTCTTTTCTTTCTGTACTTCTACTTTTTCTAATAGTTCTTGGGCCTTTTGTATATCTAGGTAATCACTATAGCTTCCTAGGAATTCACGAACTTCTCCGCCACCAGTAAAGATAAATAATTCATCTACTACTTTATCTAAGAAGTAGCGATCATGCGATACCGTAAGAACGACACCCGGGAAGTCTTCTAAATAGTCTTCTAGTACTGTTAACGTTTGTGTATCTAAATCGTTTGTCGGCTCATCTAATAGAAGTACATTCGGCTCTCCCATTAAAAGACGTAATAAATACAGACGTCTTCTTTCACCACCAGATAGTTTACCAAGTGGTGTTCCATGTGAATGCGGTTGGAATAAGAAACGCTCAAGCATTTGGGATACTCCAATGACTTTACCGTCTGTTGTATGAATGACTTCTGCAATTTCTTTAATATATTCAATCATACGTTGATTTAAATTCATCTCTTCATTTTCTTGCGTATAATAAGCAACTTTCACAGTTTGTCCAACTTCAATTTCACCACTGTCAGGTGATAATTTGCCTGCAAGCATATTTAATAAAGATGATTTCCCGCTACCATTAGCCCCAATAATACCGATTCGATCGCCTGGTTTCACAATATGATTAAAATTATGTAATACCGTTTTTTCACCAAATTTCTTCGTTACATCTTTTAACTCAAGCACTTTCTTTCCTAAGCGACTCCCGCTGAGTGAAATATCAACAGATTGCTTCGCTGCTGGACCTTCTTGTTCTTTCAACTCTTCGAACCGCTGAATACGTGCTTTTTGTTTTGTAGAACGAGCTTTCGCACCGCGGCGAATCCAAGCAAGTTCACGGCGATATAGATTTTGGCGCTTTGATTCTTGTGCTAACTCTTGTTCCTCACGAAGTGCCTTTGCTTCTAAAAATGTACTATAGTTTCCTTCATAGCTATACAAATTACCATTATCTAGCTCAAAAATACGATTTGTAACACGGTCTAAAAAATAACGATCATGTGTTACAAGTAAAACTGCTCCAGTATACCGTGCTAAATATTCTTCTAACCATTCCACTGTTTCATGATCAAGATGGTTTGTTGGCTCATCTAAAATTAATAAATCAGGTGTTTCAATAAAGCACTGTGCCATTGCAATACGTTTTTTTTGTCCACCAGATAAGTTCCCCACAGTTGCAGTGAAATCTGTAATTCCGAGTTTCGTTAAAAGCGACTTTGCATTCGCATTTGCTTCCCATGCATTCATCGCATCCATACGTTGCTGCACTGCAAATAATTGTTCTTGCACTTTTTCATTACTCGGGTCTTTTTCTATGTTTAATAACGCTTGTTCGTATTCACGAAGAAGGCGAATTAGCGGCGTATCACCGTGGAATACTTGCTCAAGCACTGTTAAATTTTCATTAAAATCCGGTTGCTGTGATAAATAGCTAATTGTATAACCACGCGTATGTGTCATATCACCTGTATCTGGAATCTCTACCCCTGCAATAATTTTTAATAATGTAGATTTCCCTGTACCGTTTACTCCAATAATCCCTGCACGTTGACCCTCTGCAATACTAAATGATAGTCCATCAAATAATGGTTTATCTCCATATGATTTCGATACGTTTTCCACTGTTAGCATTTTCATATTTGTGCATTCCACTCTTTCATAAATTGTTCTATAAACTCTTCCATATAACGATGGCGAATTTCAGCCTCTCGTTTTGCAGCATCCGTATTCATTAAATCTTTCAACTTCAAAAGCTTTTCGTAGAAATGATTTAACGATGGATCATCATTTTTTCGATATTCTTCTTTTGTCATCTCTTCTCGAGGTGGAATGTTCGGATCATACATTAAACGTCCTTTTGCACCGCCGTAAGCAAACGTTCGGGCAATACCAATTGCACCAAGTGCATCTAAACGATCTGCATCTTGAACGATTTTCCCTTCTAATGTGCTTACCTTGCCACCATGCCCACCTTTATATGACATATTCATTATAATATGAAGGATATGTTCAGTTTCTTCTTCAGTAACATTCAATCCTTCTAGCCAATCAGAAACTTTTTTCATACCAGCTTCTTCACTTTCATTTAACTTCTCATCCGCTACATCATGAAGTAAAGCTGCCATCTCAATTACAAAACGATCCCCACCTTCTTTTTCAGACAAAGAAAGCGCCAATTTATGTACACGTTCAATATGATACCAATCATGCCCACTAGCATCTGTTTCCAAAATACCCCTTACAAAAGCAACTGTTTTTTGTATTTTTTCTTGTTTTTTCATTTATCTTCACCCAATTTCTTATTGTAACACGCTCTCATTTTTTCATCACATATTTTCTTGTCCGCCCATAGACTGTTTTGTACGTACGATCATGAAGGAGGAAATAAAAATGTTCTACAATAATAAATACCCTTATCCAGAGCAACCATACTATCCTCAAAATCAAGAACAACGATATCCAGAGCAGCAGTTTGAAGAACAAGAACCAGAGCAACAAGAATTTCAATATCAACAGAATTCATACTTAGCACAACAAACTCAAGAAGCTCAATACCATCAAAATCCATATACAGCTCAGCAACCTCATGAAACTCAACACCATCAAAATCCTTACGTAACACAACCAGGTCAGGAAACTCAGTACCAACAGAATCCTTACGTAGCTCAACAAGCTCCATATCAGCAACCACAAATGTATCAACCATACCAGGATACACGTGTTTCACCACCTGCACCAACATTAGATTCCACTCAACCACATATCTTGCCACCAGGGCCTACTACAGCTATTCCCACTGAACCAACACAACAACAAATTCAACAAGTTGTTGGTACACACTATTTGTCGTTAAAGAAACCTGTATTAGATTTCGTAAAACCATGGGTAGAGTACGGTATGAATGAAGCAAAACATACCTCTCAACAACACGCAATGACAGAGGTTGCTGCAATTATGTTCTTAGTTGGAAAAGGATTTAATCCGACAATTGCTCATTATATTGTGGAATCTTGGGAGAAGAATGAACAGTTTTAAGCTTGTTCATTTTGTGTAATACAAGTACTATAAAAGTGCCATAAAAGCCTGTTATACAAGCTTTTATGGCACTTTTTATTTGTTATATTTTATTTTATTTCAAAAGTGAATTTCATATTTTTTCACACGTTTTTATATCATTTGTGAGCAAAATGTGAGCAAAAAATAGCCTTTTAATTAAACTGTATTAGATAAATTTTTATTTTAAAAACAATTCATTTAACATAAATTTCCGCAATAATTTTGTATTACAATCCCTTTAATAAATATGGATTGCCGTTCCCATTTGTGAACTTGTGTGCGAAACATATCCTCTGAATTCATCGTGTTTTAAATTAAACTGAAAACGTTGATTTATTAAGGTTTTCAAAAAGTGATGTTTCATTTATTATAACAAATGAGAGGCAGGAAAATTATGATATATCAAAATGAGAAGATTCGTAGAAAAAAAGCATTAATCAGTGCCAAAAAAGTCTTTAGCCAATTTTCAAATTTAGAACTTATTGAATTTGAAAATCCCGATTCTGAATGGATAAAACTGTTCGACACAGCATTGAAACAGTTTCGTAATATAGACTCTAATCCAACATTTCACATTCCTATTGGTGATGTTAAAAGTAAGTATATTTTATGGATTGAAAGTTCTTTAGGTTCTTTAAGTTTTTCAAATCATAAAACAGAATATTTTATATTAGTTCCTAATTGTTTAGAGCCGGTATGGGCAAATGTTAGAATATTGAATTTCACAAAATCTATCGAGGAACTTTGGGACATTTCTGAAACTAATGAATTTATAATTGCTGATAAGAGTACAGGGCAAATTGCACAAATATTTTCTGAAGAAGAATGTTATGAAATTCACTTTAAGCGCTGCAACACAGACCTAATTGACTCTTTAAAAAATTAATTTGTAAATTAATATTAGTATTAGGAATTTAAGCCTTGATTAGCTGAATGTTTTTCAAACTTTCTGAATAGATGAGTATAGCAACTTGTGTAAAGTGATTGAGCAAGCAGTAAAAAATATATTATACAAAAGAGCACACCTGAATTAGTGAGTGCTCTTTTGTAACTCCTACTTCACATATACAAAGGCTTCGTTTGCAGTTACATAGTATGTCTGTCCTTTGCTATTGTGTACTTTGTATTGTGGCGAACCGTTCACTGTTACTTTCTTATTCTTTCTTTACTTTTCCAAACACCTTTTTGAAATGAAAATAATTCCAAACCATGATTTCTTTTAAAATTTATCTTTAAAATACCATCTTGGTAATTGAAATATCCTTTGGACAACTTCTGCATTAATAGCTCGCTTTATTAGAGGGAATTTTCTGAAATTTCAAAACTAATCATACATCGCTTGACCTAACTATATAGTTGAAAAGAAATGTGCATCAACAAAGATAAAATAATAGGGAGGAATTTTCTATTGAAAAGTAAAATTGGTGTTTTTTTACTTGTGTTATCTTTGGTTTTTGGTTGCATCCTTTATAACCCCTCTGTATCGAATGCAGACTCCTTATCCAAGGAATATGTTCCGAACCAAATTATTGTAAAATTTAAAGACAATACGTCTCTTAGTAAAACTCAAGAATTTCATAAATCAGTAGGAGCTGACGTTGTATCAAAAGATGATGTCTTGAAGTTTGAAGTTATTAAATTTACTAAAGGTACTGTCAAAGATAAAATAAAAATTTATAAGAATAATCCTGATGTAGAATATGCAGAGCCAAACTATTATTTTCATGCATTTTGGACTCCTAATGATCCCTATTTTAGTAATCAATATGGGCTACTAAAAATCCAAGCACCTCAGGCATGGGATGCACAGAGAAGTGCTCCTGCTGTCAAAATCGCTATTGTCGATACCGGTGTACAAGGTAATCATCCTGATTTATCCTCTAAAGTTATATACGGCCACGATTATGTAGATAATGATAGTCAATCAGATGATGGAAATGGTCATGGTACACACTGTGCGGGTATTGCAGGTGCTCTTACAAACAATAATATTGGAATTGCAGGAGTTGCTCCACAATCCTCTATATATGCAGTCCGAGTACTTGATAGTCAAGGAAGTGGGACTCTTGATGCTGTAGCAAAAGGTATCAGAGAATCTGCCGATGCTGGAGCAAAAGTCATTAGCTTAAGTTTAGGAGCTTCTAGTGGAGGAACTGCATTGCAACAAGCCATTCAATACGCTTGGAATAAAGGCGCTGTGATAGTTGCAGCTGCAGGAAATGATGGAAATACAAGACCAAATTATCCTGCTTATTACAATGAAGTAATTGCAGTTGCATCTACAGATCAAAATGACCAAAAATCTCATTTCTCAAATTATGGAAGCTGGGTGGATGTAGCAGCTCCTGGTTCGAGTATCTACTCTACGTATAAAGGCAGCACGTACCGATCATTAAGTGGTACATCTATGGCAACCCCACAGGTGGCAGGAGTTGCAGGATTATTAGCAAATCAAGGCTACACTAACGTACAAATTCGTCAAATTATTGAAGCCACATCTGATAAAATCTCCGGAACAGGAACCTATTGGAAGAATGGTAGAGTGAATGCAAATAAAGCTGTACAGTATGGAACTATGTTAAATGAGAATAAAGCTTCATAAATAAAAAAGGCCGACTCATAGGGAAGTGCCCCCCAATTGTTAGACACAATTAACAATTGGAAGTGCATTTCACATAGGAATCGGCTTTTTTATTTTACTTGTACATAATACGGACTAGCTGTAATGTAATATACATTACCTCTGCCGTTTTGCACTTTATACTGAGGTGATCCATTCACCATAATCTTCGCATCAATTGCAAACCCTAATCCAGCATCTAATATACCAGCAACATCTTTATCCTGCCAAGATGGAGAATCATAGAAACGTAGGTTGTCCACTTTGGACACAATACGCTTTCCTGCAATCGGATTAACTGGCCCTTTCTTCTCAAACTTGATGTAAGAAGGATTGTTATATACCCATTGATTTCCTCCAAGATTTAATCAACCATCTTTTTCTCCCCATACTTGGTATGATTCTGGTTTATTTAACTGACGAATAACAGAGTAACTTGCACCTGCCCCTTTACGAAGAAAAACCCTCAACACGTTATGTGTCAAGGGTTTAAGCCTCTTAGTAAAGAGACATATATTGATCGCGTTCCCATTGGTGATGTTGCTAACCTTCAAGAAAATATAAATGTAAAAGACGGAAATATGATATTTGGTGAATATAAAGGCGTAAGGGTTGGAGTAATAAAAACAAACGGTAAGATTGGAACTGTATTCCCAGATGGAACAAAACAACCTTAAAAATGCAAATAAAGGAGAATTAATTATGTTTGAAGAACAAGTAAGAAAAATTATAGAGGAGCGAAAGGCAATTCATCCTGAAAATATTTTTTTAATTGAGAAATATTGGGAAGAACTCGCAGAATTATTAAGCGAAGATATTGAACAAACTATTAAATTTTTAGATACCGCTTCAGAAGAAGAAGTAGAATGGCTTAGTGAAGTATTTGAGGATGTAGATTTTGACGAAAAAACTAAAGAATACGTGGAGTGTTTAAAACGTTTAGTACAAAAATTTCCGAACTCTACAATAAGACCATCTGTTGAAGTTGTAGAAAAAATGATATTTTAAATACAATCGAATTTAGATGAATAGATTCAATCTCATATTGCGACATATATAGATGTCGTATTTAAAAAAAGCAGCTATATCATGCACTTAGAAGCATATACAGCTGCTTTTTATTAAACATAACATAGATTATTGGTTTAATTAATTATTATAAGCCCTAATTTACTTTAATTGAAATATAAGCACCATGAACTCAATGGTTATCATAAAAAAATCAAATAAAATCAGAAAAACTATATAAAAATGGACGGAAATCCTGATTATTATATCTAATAAAATAATACATAAAAATTCGAATTTCAAAGTTGGTGGACGTTTTTACTCCCCTAAAATTATTGAATGGTGAATTTAAATTAAATGGGGAGATGACCGGGGAATATGATATAAGGCGTGCTTGGGAAGGTATAGATCCATCAACAGGCGATAAACTTTTATGGTTGGATCGAGTATCAGCTGGCGGAATGATGGTTCTGGGTGTTACACCAGTTGGAAAACTTGCTAAAATGGTGAAAGGTGTTAAAATGACTGCAGATGCAGCCCAAGCTGCTAAAAAAGCTGCTAAAGCCGCCGAAAATTATAAAGATCATCTTGAGAGACAAGACAAATTGTTAACTAGTAATGGTGCAGCAAGACGTGAGGCTGGAATCCCCAACTCTACTCCACGCCAAAAACCTACTCCTGTTTATGATGGAACTAGTGAACATAGATTGGTAGAAGAATACACCAATATTAAAAATGAAAAAGTATATATTATTGAACATAGAGAAGATAAAATGGGAAGAGGTCCCCATTTCCATACTGCAGACGCTGAAAAAGGGAGTCCTCTGGAAAAAGGAAGATATAATCAACATCCCGGACATTATCCAGAAGATATTGAGGGTTACAAGAAAAAAGGCAAAAAATAAGAAACTAAAGGTGTGAAAAGTTTTGAGTAATGCGAATAAAAGTCGAATGGAAATTTTGAAAATGAAAGCAAAAAGAAACGCTAGTAGAAAGGAACTTATAAACGAACTTTCTAATATTATTACCGTTTCTATGGACTCATTTATGGATGCAGAATCTAATGATTTACTTTGTAAAGAATTATTTAATAAGCTAGAACAAAATTCAAATATAAAAAATTTTGGTAGTACTGATTATAAAGAAAATGGGAAACTATCAATAGCACTGTTAAAAGAAACAGCTAAAAGTATTAAATTTCCAGTTAATCAAGGAAGACTCTTTTTCTCTAGAGGTGGTAAAATTGAAGCAGTTAAGCTGAACATCTCTGAAGTATTTGATAATTTAGAAGAGTTATCAACCATTTCAAGATTTCTAACTGGGTATGCTGATTTTGTATTAGTTGGTGATGATTTAGAATTCGGTGTATGTATTGAGAGAACGGAATATTATTATGAATTTAGTATGTGGGGAATAACAACAGTTTAAAATACGAAAGTAAATAAGGCCGCCTCTATTTGAGAGCGGTCCTATTTATTATTTTACATATACCAATGTATTATAATAAAAAAGAACGAATGTTTTATGACCTAGAGCAGGCTCTAGTAGATTCAGAAACAATGAGAGAACATTATTTTAATTGTGCATGTACTAGGATTGTGCGTTGTCTTAAAAAAACGAAGACTTTCCTGATAGCATGGCATATGAAGCATAATGAAATGAACAAATATATAAGCCGGCTCCTTTAATAGGGACCGGCTTTTCATATTACTTTACATATACATAAGCTTCATTTGCTGTTGTGTACTTTGTACTGAGTTGAACCATTTACAGTTACTTTGGCATCAATTGCAAATCCTAATCCTGCATCTAAGGTACCAGCAACATCTTTATCTGCCCATGAAGCAGAATCATAGAAACGTAGGTTGTCCACTTTAGCGACAACGCGCTTACCTACAACCGGATTAACTAGCTCTTTCTTCTCAAATTTGATGTAAGAAGGATTGTTATAAACCCATTGATTCCCACCGAGGTTTAGCCATCCATCTTTCTCGCCCCAAACTTGGTATGCTTCCGGTTTGTTTAGTTGACGAATAACGGAATAGCTTGCATCTGGGCCTTTACGCAGATTTATATTATTACCTTGAATGTATACAACTCCTTCAACATTTGCAGTTGGTACTTCTGCTGGTTTAGATGGTTGCTCAGGAACAGAAACTTCAACATTAGCATTATTGTATGCACGCTTCACATCTGCACGGAATTGAGCTTCTGATACACCATGACTGCGCAAGTAATCAAGCGTATCTTCGTGGTCAGTACCACCCAAATACTTCGTCACATCATAGTGAGTCCATAATCCTTTTTCTACAGATAAACCGCGGTCACGTAAAATCTTAGCTAGTAACTTCACATATTTATCATATGAGCGTTTGAATTTATCATAATCTGCCGTCTCGCATAACTCTACGTGTACAAAACGTTTATTCGCACCAGGTCCACCGCCATAAGCAATGTATTTTGTATCGGCAATTTGGATTGTTTCGTTCCAATCGACTGCATAGTGTACGAAGGCATTTCTCCATGTACGAGTTTCATATTTTTGAATATTAATAGCCGGAGCTTCTGGAGTCGCTGTGCTATGCGCCACAACGCCCTCGTAAGCCCCTACTCCATAACGGTACGGCTGTTTCGGTAAATCGGGAATAATAAGCGTTCTATCAGCAAAAGCCCCTGTAGCAAAACTCAACAGGAGCAATAGAGTCATAAATACAGAGGAAGCTAGTTTAATTGATTTTTTCATTAAGCATCTTCTCCTTTTTCTTCGTGGTCTGTCCAAATACCCAAAGCAATCCCAAATAAATAAACAGCCTTTTCAACCTTATCCAAATTACCTTCGAATCCGGTCATTCCAAAGACTGATAAAATTAATCCAAAGCATGAAAAAAGCGCAACCCATGTTTTCCAGTTGCGCAAACGTTTTAAAATATTTTCTTTTGTAAGTGGCATATCTTATACACCTCCTTTCAAGAGTAATCCAATAAGTGCTGTTACAATCGCACCGATTATGATGCGGAGAATCCAGGTTGTATTGGCACTGATTTTTTCAAGCTGCTTGTTTATATTCACGATGTCGTTCTCATTGACAGTAGTACGAGTTTCTAAGCTGCGGATATCACGTTGCATATCTTTTTGATCTGATTTAATTTGTTGGATTTCTTGCTTTAACTCGATAATTTCTTGCATCGTTTCACTCCTTTACAAAATAAAAAAGACCAGCTATTGCTGCTCTGTTGTCGGTGACGCTTCTATTTGGCTTCCTTTATCGATTAAACTTTGAACTAAAGCTTCTAAAGATGCTACTCGATTATTCATTGCTGCTATCTCTACATCTTTTGCTTCTAATTGTCCTTTTAATACTGCTATATCTTGATCATGTTTTTCATCTAGTTCTTGAACTGCTCTCATCGTTAATGATGTCATAGAATACAAGTGAGTACCTGTTTTATCTTTATCAACAAAGACATCATCCGATTCATCAACAATAAGACCGTAATATTGTTTGATGTCTTTCGTTGTTAAAGGAGGATCATTAGGATCTTTGTTCTCCCTCATTTCATAAAGTAAATTCGTATCACCCTTATAATTAAACTCCCTAATCTTAGCATTTCTAACTTTCTCTAAAGCAGAAAACGGTACATCGCGAATATTTGATTTGTATTCTCGTAAAGATAGAGCTATTATATGAGCTTGCACTCCTCCCCATCCATCACCAACAATATTCGGAGTTAAAAACTGAACAACTCCTGTATAGCCCGTAACTCTACTGTTTCGCATTGTTACGTTCGGCATTACTAAATCAGCATCCGAACCATTATCAGATATTGTTAATGATGAACTGTATGAACTAGTTTTACCGCGTCTGAAATGCCATTTTCCATTTCCAGAGTAGAGAACTTGGAAATCGTTAGCATGTAATACACTGATTCCACTTCTTTGCATTTCCAAAAATACAGATTTATAGGTTACTCCATTTATTACCTCATCTACTAGTCTGATATTTGTACTAGCATCAGAGAATCCTGCTCTCATTTGAGTCACTTGCAAAGCACCTAGAACACCGCTAAGAGTATTGTCTCCTCCTAGAACAATAGTTGGTTATACATCTCCATCCGATCGTCTATGATAACCGACATACAGACGAACGACACCACTTTCTATGAGACGTATAAACTGATTATCTAAACCCACATAATTGTTTGTATTAGATGTTCTAACTTGAAGACCGCTAAGAAATGGTAGTTCAATTGAAGAAGGAGCAATGTGTGGTCCATTAAATAGTGAGAAAAAAGATGAATCTTTACTGGATAAGTTTAAACATGGTGTCGAAGATATTTATGAAAGTGCTTCGGACTTTATACAAGGCGCTGGCAGTGCAGTAGCAGAAGACTATATTGGACTAACACCACCTGATAATGATAAATTAGAAAGCAATGCAACTTATCAAGCTGGAAGGTTTACTGGACATGTTTTATCAACGGTAGGATCTATTGTAGAAATTTTTGAAGGTATTTCAGTCATAGGCGGGGCTAATTTCTTAACCTTCGTCGCAGAAGTAGGAAGTGGTGGGTTAGCATCACCAATTGTTCTTCCATTAGATGCAGTTGCTATAGCGGCGGGGCTTGGTGCTGTTGGACATGGTGGGTTTGTTTTGAATAAATCAATTCAAAATGCTCAGGATACTCTTCAAAAATTCGAGTCTTCTGGTGGGCGTGTTAGTGAAACTAATAAAGTTAAAAGTTTTCAAAATAGAATTGATAACATACGTAATAGTATGCCAAATAATACTCTTAAAAAGCGTGGTAATATGGCTACAGCAGATGTAAAAATACCTGGATTAAAAGATAAGTTTAATGCCCATAGTAAAATTAATTCAAAATTTGATAAAGGTGCAGATGTTGAAGAGTTTTCAATGTTGAAACCGGAATCAGAACGTATTTTCAAAAGCTATGAGCCATCTGCTTCTAAACCAGATGCGACTAAATTTGATAAATTTCATGATACAGAAGCAAAAATTCGAGAAGATATAGCTTCTCAAATTAAGAATCCAAATATTTCTGGAAAAATTGATTTATATACAGAACTACCTGCTTGTCAAAGTTGTAGTAATATTATTTTAGAATTTAGGAAGAGATATCCTAATATTCACCTTAATATACACACAAAAAATTGAAATTTGGAGGAGACAGAATGAATTTAAGGTATGATGAGATTAAAGAAGATGTTATTGATACATATAGTAGCCTTCATATTAGAGCAGAATATGAAATAAAGGATACTTTTTATGCGTTACTAAATGATTATGAACATTCAGAAGAATATACTGAAACGGAAGAATGCTGTATCTACGTTAGCTTTGCATTGTTACTTATTGAAAAAAATAAAAATATTGATTTTATAAAAACTCGTTTAAATGAATTACTTGACAACAAAAAGATGGAAGTTCATAGAATAGAGTTAAAAGATGAGATTGCAGAGTTTACTAGTGATGTTAATAAATTGAAGGGATTTTTATAGGAGTATTGTAATTACTTTCGTTTCATCTGAATGATTACAGTTCGATAACGTAGTTTTATGAAAAGAGAGACCCCTTATAATAACCTCCCATTAGCATATACAATAAATGATGGGAGATAAAAAAGAGCATTTTCTAATTAGAAAATGCTCTTTTACAATTCATACTTCACATATACAAAGGCTTCATTTGCAGTAACATAGTATGCTTTGCCTTTGCTATTGTGAATTTTGTATTGTGGTGATCCATTGACAGTTACTTTTGCATCGATTGTAAATCCTAATCCTGTATCCACAGTTCCGACAACATCTTTATCCTGCCAAGAAGGAGAATCATAGAATCGTAGGTTGCCCACTTTGGACACAACACGTTTTCCTGCAATCGGATTAACTGGCTCTTTCTTCTTAAACTTGATGTAAGAAGGATTGTATTTAATCCACTGATTCCCCCCCAAGATTTAACCAACCATCTTTTTCAGACGAGTCATTCATAATCTATGAATTATTCATTGTAAAAATGTAATAAAAAGAAATATAATTTTCTTATTTCGGTTAGAAACCATGTAATTTCTAGTATATTCCTATATAATCAATAGAGAAAATCTTACAAACGGAGGTATCAACATGGCACTTTGGAGTAATATTGGCACATTTTTATTTTTAATAGCTCTTATTTTACTCATCTTATGTATCATTTCATTCTTTAAGAAAAATGGTAAAGCAATGAGATATGGTAGACCTACGGTTATTTGTTTTATTATTTCATTTTTAATATCAGCAACAAGCACCGCGGAAACGAAGCACCCTATTGTTAACTTTTTCGCTAATGTATGTTTAATCCTATTTATTTTCTTCCTTGTCTTAGCAATCTTATCTATCATTAAGAAAACTGGTATGGCGAAGAAACAGTTTTTAATTACAGCTGTTTTATTTATAGCTTTCGGGCTATTAACCAGTGTCGCAACTCCTTCTGCTGAAAAAATAACAGCAAAAGATAAAAAAGTTGCAACTGAAAAAAAAGAACTAGAAGATAAAAAAGATGCTAAAAAGAAAGAGGCCGACGAAAAGGCTCAAAAACAACAAGAAGAGCAAAAACGTCAAGCCGAGGAACAAGCTCAAAAACAACAAGAAGAGCAAAAACGTCAAGCTGAGGAACAAGCTCAAAAACAACAAGAAGAGCAAAAACGTCAAGCTGAGGAACAAGCTCAAAAACAACAAGAAGGGCAAAAACGTCAAGCTGAAGAACAGGCACAAAAGCAACAAGAAGAGCAAAAACGTCAAGCTGAGGAACAAGCTTCACAAAAGAAAAGTACTGTAGCGTCCTCAGCTACTAGCAATCATGGTGGATCTAATGGTCAACCTTTCCAAAACGATCCTAGTGA
This sequence comes from Bacillus pseudomycoides DSM 12442, assembly GCF_000161455.1. Classification (GTDB taxonomy): domain Bacteria; phylum Bacillota; class Bacilli; order Bacillales; family Bacillaceae_G; genus Bacillus_A; species Bacillus_A pseudomycoides. The sequence goes on along the minus strand of NZ_CM000745.1, from coordinate 1,904,967 downwards.
TGATAAAGAAACAAACACTTCTTGTAAAGGTCAAATTAAAGGAAATGCCAATTCTAAAAAATATCATGTTCCTGGAGGTCAATATTATGATTCTACAAAAGATAATATCGTGTGGTTCTGTTCAGAAGTTGATGCCAAAGCAGCTGGTTATGTAAAATCAAAAAAGTAAGCTTTTTTTCATATTTAAAAACGTTGGGTGACAGAGTCATTTATATCTGTCACCCAACGTTTTTCTTTATTTCAAATACTTTTTCTAGGAAGGTGAAAAAACAAAACATGCTATTTTCGAACAAACTCCTTCCCACTCTTTATAGAAAATAGTAGTTTATAATATCTTTTCAATCTCCTTCTCTAATTCTTCCGGCTTCTTCTGAGGCGCAAATCGATCAATCACTTTCCCATCACGCCCTATTAAAAACTTCGTAAAATTCCACTTTACTGCCTTCATACCAAGTATGCCCGGTGCCTGATCCGTCATATATGTATATAGTGGATGCACGTTATCACCTTTTACATCAACTTTAGTGAACATCGGAAAGGATACACCGTAATTTAATTCACAAAAACTTGTAATCTCCTCTTCTGTACCTGGTTCTTGTCCTCCAAATTGGTTACATGGGAAACCTAAGATTTCGAATCCTTGCTCTTTATACTTTTCATAAATGGCTTGTAATCCTTTATATTGCGGTGTAAATCCACATTTACTTGCAACATTTACAATGAGAAGAACTTTACCTTCATACTCTCGTAACGATTTTTCTTCCCCTGTAATTGTTTTTGCAGAAAAATCATAAACTGTCATATATATCTGCCCCTCTCTATTATTTCATACTTATTCTCATCATATATGTATTTAACTTCTCCGTCTAATGAGAGCGCTTTATTTTTGTTCAAAAATTCGACACAAACTACTAGACAAATAGCTTGGAAAGTTTTACAATTAAATTGTGAACAAAATGTGACAGTTTACCTTCTAAATTGTGACATTTTCAATTCCATTATAATGAATAAAGGATGGTGTTGATAATGAAAACTGCACAACGTGAAATGATTTCAAATCGCGAGTTTTACTTCGTATTATACATGATGTTACTATTTGTTGCCGGTTGGTTTATGGATGTGAATGGACTATTTTTAAGCAAGTACTTTACACTTGCAGGAATGATTTCTCTTCCACTAGTTGGTGGTCTTGTCGGATTCTTTATTATGTCAATTAGTAAAGAACAAACAAAATAATAACATTACATAAAGGCAGAAAACGATTTTTCGTTTTCTGCCTTTTATTTTATAATAAAAGAACATAAGACTATAAGGAGTGACTCATATGAAAAAAGTTGAACAGTTATCCTCTCAGTTATATCTCATTGATGATTACGATTTACAACATAACGAGCGTACAGGTACATACGTATTACTCGGTGATGATATTACTTTAATCGAAACGTGTGCAGCCCCTTCTCTTCCGCACATTCTAAATGGCTTACAACAATTACGCATTGACTTAGCAGATGTTAAAAACATTATCGTTACCCATGTTCATCTTGATCATGCTGGCGGAGCTGGTTTAATGATGGAAAAATGTCCAAATGCTACTTTATTTGTCCATTCACGTGGCGCACGCCATATGATTGATCCTACAAAATTAATCCAAGGTGCCAAAGCTGTCTATGGCGATGCTTTTGATGAACTCTTTAATCCGATCCTTCCTATTCCAGAAAAACGTGTCCATATTGTACAAGATGGTGACATACTACAAATTTCAGAAAATCGGATGCTTTCATTTTACGATACACCAGGGCACGCCAAGCACCATATTAGTATCCATGATTCTTTAACAAATGGCATTTTCACAGGTGACACGATTGGTATTTATTATCGAGAACTAACTGAACTTGGCGTTGAACTATATTTACCAACCACATCTCCATCACAGTTTCAACCCGACGCGATGATGGCAGCAAAAGACCGCATTCGAAATATGAACGTTGACCTCATCTATTTCGGGCATTACGGTGCATCTTCCCATGTTTCTGAAGTGTATAAACAGCTTGAAGACTGGCTCCCTATCTTTGTTGAAGCAGGAAAACAAGTATTTGAAAAAAACCAGGATTTTGAAGCAGCAAGCCATGAATTGTATACTTTATTACTTGAAAAAGTCTCTTCTCATCTTTCACAGCAAGGTGTACCAGCAACTCATTCTGTTTACGATGTGATAAAACTAGATATGGAAATCAGTGCGATGGGAATTATTGATTATCTTACAAAGCAAGAAAAGGCCAAAACAACTACTAACTAAATGAAAAAACATCCGAGGATATGACGCTCTGTTTCAAGCATATATCCTCTTTTTTTGAATATGCTTTTTTAATACTATGCATACAAAAGGAGTGACACAATGAAAAAAGTTACTCAATACTTATGCTTCACTTTATTCATTGTTATATTGCTATTTTGTGGAGGGAAAATTCAATTTCATTTAGATAAACAAGCTGAGCTATCCTTTCATATGTACCATCGAATATTTTTCTTTATGCTTTTCCCCTTTTTCATCGGTGGTGTATTACGTTTCTTTCAACTTATCAGTAACAAAAAGAACCAACATGTATGGAAATTTCAACTAGATAAATTTATAGGCATTGCGTTACCTTCAACATTGATTGGCTTTTCACCTATTCTATTATTCTCACCTATCGCACAATTTTCCCCTTACTTAGCTTACTTAGCTACCCTAACTCTTTTAAATACAACATTTCCCGTAATAATAAATATAATAGCTGGTTACTCATTATTAGATAGTTTCATACGACAAGAAAATCAACATAGTCCCGCATAAAGTGAAACTCTATTCACAACATCACTAGAAAAGTCAAATTCAATTGGTTTCTTCTGTTCTTCTGCTTTCTTTACAATACGTAGACGCATCCACCTATTTCTCCTATATGAGTGAATTTACCTTACCGCAAGTCCCATTAACCATGGCCGAAAAGGTCGTTCTCTATCATACTTGCTAAGGGATTGATAAAGCTGTATATATATTTCCTGAACGACATCGTCTACATCCACTTTCTCCTCTATCAAGAAATGTGCTGTCCTATAGATATCTTGGATTGTTTTATCATACAGTTCACTGTATGCCTCTTGACTTCCTGATAAAGTCCGCTCGATGAGATTGTGATAGTCTGTTTCCTGATCCATGCCTCTTCCCTCCTTTGTCTTACACTATATATTGGCAAGTAAAAAACATTTCGTTCGTTTTTTTAAAATTATTTTCGATATAAATTAATATAATGATTTAAAACTTATTACTTTATAACGGTAGCTTATGACCTCTTATAACAATTATATAATTTCCCATTTTATGATTGGTATTTAAAATAATATGTAGAAGGTATTTTTAGGAGGATATACAAATGAAAGCTATTGTTGTAACTGCATTCGGTGGACCTGAAACAATGAAGTATACAGAAGTAGATATGCCGACTTTTAATGAAAAGCAGGTGTTAATTCGCGTTATTGCTACAAGCGTCAATTTTGCCGATATTAAATCTCGCTACGGTAAAAAGGGAAATCGAAAACTCCCATTTATTCCTGGCATAGACGCCGCAGGTATTGTAGAACAGGTAGGTTCTAGTGTAAAAAACATCCGCGTAGGACAGCGTGTAATCGCCTTTCCTCTTAATGGATCGTATGCTGAATATGTTGTCGCCAATGAAAACCTTACGTTTGTGTTACCTGATGAAGTTGACTTCACAACCGCCGCTGCTTGTCCTGTTGTATCTTTTACGAGCTACAACCTGCTTGCGAATATAGCAAGATTACAGCAAGGTGAAACCGTTCTTATTCATGCTGCGGCTGGTGGTATCGGAACAACATCGATTCAATTAGCAAAAATACTAGGGGCTGGAAAAATTATTGGAACAGTCGGAAATAAAGCGAAAAAGAAAGTTGCTTTAGAAGCTGGGGCTGATCATGTTATTTGTTATCAAGATGAGGATTTTAGTAAAAAGGCAAATGAACTTACGGGTGGTAAAGGTGCCGATGTTATTTTGGATTCCATTTCCGGGGCAGTATCAGAAAAAAGCTTGGAGTGTTTGGCTTACTATGGTCGCCTTGTCCATTTTGGTAATGCAAGCGGGGAAATTGGCACATTTCGGACAAAGGATTTACATGCAAGCTGTCGTTCTATTCTTGGCTTTAGCTTTGGAACAACTCGTAAGAAACGTCCTCACTTACTTTGTCATACCGCTAACCAAGTTTTTCAGTATTTACGTGATGGAAGCCTACAAATTGCAATTGGTAAATGCTTTACACTTCGAGATGCAGGGAAAGCACATGAATGGGTCGAAAGTAGACAGAGTACAGGAAAAATCATTCTGACTGTTAAATAGAGGTGTCATTCATGGGGTCACGAATTATGCATTTGATTATCGCAAATGGTATTGCAGAGAAATTATCCATCCCTGATAAAACATCTTTCTTGCTTGGGGGAGTAGCTCCTGATGCAGTTCATTCAAAAGAGGAAAAAAACGTATCACATTTTTATGCTGGTACAACAAAAAACTATACCAGAAGAATTGATTACGGTACATTTCTTCAAAAATATAAAAAGTACATGGATTCCTCTTTCATTTTAGGGTATTATACACACCTTATTGCTGATGATAATTGGCTCAACGGTTTTTTTCTTCCTTGGCTCAAAAATAGAATCGAGCACGATCAAACAATTTTATCTATGTACCATAATGATTTCAAATTATTAAACGGAAAATTGTTACATCTCTACGATAAAGATCAGCAATTATTTCCTTTCCTTAATCAAAAAGCAACCATAGCAAATATTGAAGAAGTTTCAGAAGAAAATGTGCTAGCTTTTAAAAAGCTTATTTTTGATGATATGCTGTATTCCAAGCAAGATTTGCATACAAACTTACAAGTATTCACATTTGATCAAATCGTCGGTTATGTAGAGACTGCTATTGAGAAAGGAGTATTCTATCTAGAACAGCTCTCTAACAATAGATCTACTACAAATATTTTTTAATAATTTTAAAGCCTTCATTTCTTTAATATGAGGGCTTTTTATCATTTCTTCTACTATTTTATTTACTTAGTAATTCCACTATATCGCATCGCTATTTCAATATAGTCCATTTAACAGTAACATTCGACATTCTCTATGCTGTTCCTTCTGAAAAAATAAAAAGACGTAACTATGTTCTATCCATAGTTACATCTGTCTTTTCATTATTTATCTAGGCTTCTTCTTCCCAGTAAATGCAGGTTTCTTTTTCTTTGGTGCTTTCGGTTTAGACTCTACAAATGTCCCTTTAAACATTTCTTGTTTCTTAAACTGAATGCCTAATTTCTTCGCAAATTGGAGTAGTTTACGCTCTTCTTGCGGAGTAACAAGGGAAACAACTGTCCCCTCTTTCCCCATACGTCCGGTACGACCTGAACGGTGAATATATTGGTCTAAAGTATCAGGTAATTCTAAGTGAATCACGTGCGTTAAATCATCAATATCTAACCCACGCGCTGCAATATCAGTGGCAAGTAGGATTTCTATTTTCCCTTGACGGAATGCGCGCATCGTTGCTTCACGTTCTTGTTTATTTGCTTCTGCATGAAGTGCGGCTGCTTTCATTTTGCGATACTTTAATTTTTCAGCAATCTCGTCTAAACGATATGGATCATTTAAAAAGGCTACCGCTTTTACATTGCCAGTATGCATAACTCTTCTAATGTAATCATTTTTTTCACGACGCTCACAAACGATATACGTATGCTCAACTAAACTTTTTGTTTCCGTACGTTTAATGCGAACTAATTCTGGTTCAACCGCAAAATCGCGTGCTACTTCTTCTGCGTCTTTTGTCATTGTTGCAGAGAAGAATACTAGTTGACGATCACGCATTGTGGATTTAATTACATCAAACACAGTTTCCATCATCTTTTGTTTTACAATTTGATCAAATTCATCAAATACAATTGTTTTCACTTCGTGCATTTTTAATTTTTTCATGCGAATTAATTCTAAAATACGTCCTGGTGAACCAACGATTACCTTCGGATGTTTCTTCAATCTTTCCACTTGGCGCTTAATATCCGCACCACCAATTAAAGATGCACCTGAAATATCAGTTCCTGCTGTAAACTTTTGAACTTCTTCATGAATTTGCATAACAAGTTCACGTGTTGGAGCTAAAATGACAACCTGTGGTTGTTTCACTTCAGGATTAATTTTATGTAAAAGTGGTAATAAGTACGCTAATGTTTTTCCTGTTCCAGTTGGAGATTCAGCTATAACGTCTTGTCCTTCTAAAATCATTGGAATTGCTTGTTTTTGAATTTCAGTAAATTCTTTAAAACCAGCCTTCTCCCAAGCTTGTTGCAAAAATGGTTGCATGTCTTTTATCATTTGTTTTTCTCCTTTATCTCTATTTTTGAAGAAAATGTTGTATTGCTCGCACTGTTTCTATCATGTGAGAAATAACAGCTATTAAATCATCAACATGGTCTTCTGTAATCGCTTTTTGAAATAGAACTTCTACCTTATTATGATATGAAATCGCTTGCTTATTATATTCGTATGAAATTTGTTGCGTAATCATTCGCTCTTTTCCCCAGATAGATTGTAACAAGTTTTCGATATCTTGACACTCTGCTTCTGGTTGCTGTAACGGGAACGCGAAGCGTAATTTCATTTCACAGCCTGGTATAAACTGTGGTACCTCTAATATCTCACCTGATAGATTCTTCGCATCTACAGACAGTGAGAATGTCGCTTCTACTAGCTGTTCAAACTGTTCATTTAATTGAAATGAAATATGATATATACGGCTTAGCGATGCAAGGTCCATCATATCTTTTCGATCCGTTACAAGAATATCGCCATGTAAATCAAAATCATAGACAGCTCCTTCAACGATCACTTTTAAGTTGTCAAAAGCAGTTGGATCAAACATAATTTCCTCCAAAAAACAGGCGCCTTTCGATGGAAAGGCGCCACTTGATGTATATATAGTTTACAGATAAACGAGATGAATTACAACCTTTTAGAATAAACCTACTGCTTTTCCATCTTCATTTACGTCCATTTGAAGAGCAGCTGGTTGTTTTGGAAGACCTGGCATTGTTAACATTGTTCCAGTTAACGCTACAATAAATCCTGCACCGATAGATGGTTTCAGTTCACGAATTGTAACAATAAAGTCAGATGGTCGACCTAATTTTGTTGCATCGTCAGAAAGAGAGTATTGTGTTTTCGCCATACATACTGGTAGGTTACTCCAACCTTCCCCTGTAAATTGAGCCAATTGCTTACGTGCTTTCGGAGCAAATTCAATATCTTTTGCGCCGTATACTTTTTGAGCAATTGTACGAATTTTTTCTTCTAATGGTAATTCTAAATCATAAAGTGGTGCGTATTTGTTGTCACCTTTTTCAATTACTTTTAATACTTTCTCAGCAAGGTCTACACCACCTTGGCCACCTTTTTCCCAAACTTCTGTTAAGGATACTTCGTAGCCACGCTCGTTGCACCATTCTTGTAAGTATGCAACTTCTGCATCTGTATCTGTAATGAATTTATTAATTGCGATTACGAATGGAACACCGAACGCTTGAATTGTTTCAACATGTTTTTGTAAGTTTTCCATTCCTTTTGCTAGCGCATCTACATTTTCTTCTTTCAGCTGATCTCTCGCCACACCGCCGTGCATTTTAAGCGCACGAATTGTCGCAACGATAACGACTGCTTCTGGTTTAATACCAGCTGCACGCGCTTTAATATCTAAGAATTTTTCAGCACCTAAGTCCGCACCGAAACCAGCTTCCGTGATTACATAATCACCTAATTTTGCTGCCATTGTTGTAGCGATAACACTGTTACAACCGTGAGCGATATTAGCGAATGGTCCACCATGAATGATTGCTGGTGTATTTTCTAATGTTTGTACTAAGTTTGGTTTTAACGCATCTTTTAATAAAAGTGTTAACGCTCCTTCTACGCCTAAATCTTTAACTGTTACAGGCTCGTTGTCCATATTATAAGCAACGACAATGCGAGATAAACGTGCTTTTAAATCTTGAATATCTGTCGCAAGGCAGAATACAGCCATAATTTCAGATGCTACTGTAATATCAAAACCGTCTTCACGCGGTACACCTTGAACTGGCCCACCAAGACCAATTACCACATTACGCAGTGCACGGTCATTTAAATCGACACAACGCTTCCATACGATTTTTCGCGTATCAATTTTAAGTGTATTTCCTTGTTGAATATGGTTATCGATAAACGCTGCTAATGCGTTATTTGCAGTTGTAATGGCATGAATATCACCAGTAAAGTGAAGATTGATATCTTCCATTGGTACAACTTGTGAATAACCTCCACCTGCTGCACCGCCCTTTAGTCCCATTGTTGGTCCAAGTGATGGCTCACGAAGTGCAATTACTGCTTTTTTACCAATTTTATTAAAAGCTTGACCTAAACCAACTGTTACTGTTGATTTACCTTCTCCTGCTGGAGTCGGGTTAATCGCTGTTACTAAAACAACTTTTCCGTCCTTTTCGGTTTGTAAGCGCTTAAAAATATCAAGAGATAACTTCCCTTTATAATGACCATAAGGCTCTAGTTCTTCTTCTAAAATGTTTAACTCCGCTGCAATCTCTTGAATTTTCTTCATACTTGCTTCTTGTGCAATTTCAATATCGGATTTAACTGTTGTAGTAGTTGTCATATACCCTAGTCCCCCTTTAATTGGTTCTGTTGATATTGTATCAGTTTTTTGTATTTTCTGCACTTATTTCCCTCCTAAATTTTGCGCATTTCTTCAGGCATTATTTTTTCAACATAAATACCCACAAAAATGTTAATGCTTGTTGCAATTCTACCGATAATTGTCCAAGCATTTTTTCATTTACCCCTCGTTTATATACGCCTATACCATCCACTACTTGAAACCCTTGCTCCTCTGCAAGCTTTTCAAATTCCCAAGGCATCATCGTATTACATACGACATCTTTTCCATATAAACGAGGATAACTATTTTCACGTGGTTTTGCTGTTGGTCCTAAAATAGCAATACACGCATATCCGTCAGACCTCAAAACACGCTTTATCTCATGTAACGCCTGTAGCGGCTGCTCTGTCCATTCTAACGAGTTCACTGCTAATATGGCTGGAAATTGTTCATTTTCAAAGGGCAATGAAGAAAGATCTCCCTTTACAAATGACAAATTAGGCCCTTCCCCGCGTTTCTTTCCCTTTTGAATCATTTGTTCGGATAAATCTATACCACACGCCTTATATCCTGCGAGACTTAATTTATATGTACCATATCCATCACCACATCCGACATCTAAAACTGCCACACCATTTTCTACATACTTTTCAAAAAACGGAATGATTGTACTCCGACTCCCATGATCCCACATTTCTTGACTATTTTGATTCCAAGATTCCGCATTGTTGTCCCACTTTTTTTCTGCTGATTTATGCCAATTAAACTTTGTCATGTTTCCCCCTACTTTCACTTGTTTTCATTCATTCCATTCTACATCATTTTCCTATATTCCTGTTTATTCTCATGGAGAGATGGATAAGATAGCAACAGACTCATACATTCTCCAAATTTTGCTTAACTTGGATATAACTCATACTCATATTCTCTTCTTTATGAAAAATAATAAAGATACACCCAATTGAAAGAGAGGGATGTACATGCCGAAAAAGCGAACACATCATTTTAAGAGTGGTGAAAAAAACGAAGAATATGCAGCTGAAATCTCGCCAGGGCATCTTCCAATTAGACATAGACGTAAAGAAATTGCACATGAAATAGAAGGTACAAACGCTGGTACACTTATCGGTTATGTAGCACTATTTCTTTCTTTATTCTCAATTGCCTTTTATCCAGTTACCCTTGGTTCCCTTTCCATTTTAATTGGCTTATTGGCTGTTAATTTTGGAGCAAAAACACTCGGATATACAGCCATTGGATTTGGTAGCTTTTCTGTTTTATTTACGTTATTGTATCCACTTGCTTTATCAGCATTATAAAAACACACCAAGTATTACTTGGTGTGTTCACTCATGATACAGCATAATATGTCCGCATCCACAACAATGTTTTGCTGTAATTTCTTGAAACACTGGATAATTCTCTTCATCCCGCTGTTCAATAAATACCTTTTCAAAACGATACATGTTAGGGGCATATGCCCAGTCTTGTTTCGTACGTGCATATAATGTAGATGAAAAAAATTCTTCTCCACCACAAACTACACATATTTTTTTCATTCTCATCCCTCCTATGCTTGTCTTACTTCATCTATATGAACATATGCATAAAAAAAAGACCTTCTATAATTAGAAAGTCTTTTCCGTAACAAAAAGAAATACACCAAATATACCCAGTCCGCTATACTCTTTCTGTTTACCATTTTCCATTTCAAAAGTTTGTTTCACTGTTATAAAAAATACACCGTTTCGTGTATTCGTACTTACAAACTTCATTTTTTGTTCTTTCTTACCTACATTTTGTGTACATTCAAAGCTATCTTGATTACAAATCATTGCATACTTATCCTCTAAGTAAGACCTGAAATCAGACTCTTTCGGACAAGTTAAAAGTAGTACTGCAACAAGGATAATGCTGACAATACCTACTGCTGTATAATATTTCTTCATTTTTTCTCCTTTCAAAAAACAAGAAAACTTGACCTAATTCGTCAAGTTCTCTTAGTCCACAACCCATTGCCACTCTTGTTCTTTCTTATCAAAAATAAGCCAGCCAGTTTCGGTTGCACCTTCTTTTAATTCCTCTATGTTATCTAGTACTTCATCCGTACTTTCATACGAACCAACTACATATACAGGAATCTCTAAACCTCTTCTTGACTCAATTTTCCCCGCTAAATCAATATACAGCCCGTCTTCCATTAATGGAACAAGCCCAAGAATAACTTCTTTTGAAATTGCTGGAAATATTTTTGATTTTTGAAAGAAAGAGAATCGTTTTTTTCCAAATGAACCGAGTTTGTACGGAATTACTTTGCTAAGCATTCCTACAAAATCAGCGATTCTACGGTAATACACTTTGTTGTACCAACCGTCATCATGTGAAAAATAGACAAATCTATTTTTCAAAAGTGGGAAAAACGCTCTCCCAAGTGGTTCTTTTTTGTGAGCCAAATATAACAATTCTGCAATTTCCTTTGGCTCCAATTCATCTAAATCGCTTGCGTCATCAAAATCCACCCAACAGAACTCATCAAATTCATCAATCTCTGCTTTAATTAATTTATGTATGTTTTCTTCTTCAACATATTCAAATAAAGTATGATAGTGAAAATCAGTCCACTCAAAATTATGTTTCAAAAGCAACACTTGATGAAGCGGTGATGGGATATTACTTGCAAACTCTTCAAATGTAATTCCAGATGTAATAAAACAATGACCCCGACGATTACCATTAATATATATCATATTCTTTACTTGGTCAGATCCTCCAGACAAAGCACCTAGCCACCTTCGTTTTATATGTTTCAATTCTATAGCATATTTTAACATGAAAAATTTTAGAAACATAGAAAAAACTTCAAAAACTATTTACAATTTCATGAGTTTTATTACATACTGATTACAAGAAAAAAAGCCTGTTGAAAAACAGGCTTTTTTACGCGATTTCGTCTGGATTTTGCGGATGATGATTTTCAGTATGCTTTTCGTTTTTTTGAAAAATGGATTGAATCTTATCAATTGTTTGTGGCGCTAACTCAATCATTTTTTCAGCTAGGTGTGTGGCATTTTGTAAGTGAAGAATATTTACTCCATCTTTATTCACTACAAGAAAAGCTACTGGAGTAATGGAAACACCACCTGCGCTCCCTCCGCCAAATGCCGGATTACCTTGTGCTCTTTGACCATCATTTGTTTGAAAATCCGATCCACCTGCTCCAAATCCAAACGCTACTTTGGAAACAGTTAACACTACACCGCCGTCAGCCGTCTGAACAGGCTCTCCAACAATCGTATTAACATCTACCATTTCCTTTAAATTTTCCATTGCTGCTTTCATTAATCCTTGAATTGGATGATCCACCGTTCATAACCTCCTTTGTCATATCTTTCCTAGTTTTTCCGAAACCTTATGAACTAAACATAAAATTTTATATTGATTTCAAAAATGATAAGTAATAATATTTAGAAAAAACAAACTAAAGAGGGGATTATAATGATACGGAAACTAACAAAGAGTGATCATGAACAAGTGCTTACATTTCTAAAAGAAGAAGCAGCGCTTAACCTATTTATCATTGGCGATATTGAAGCATTTGGATACGATGCAGACTTTCAAGAATTATGGGGCATTTCCACAGAAAACGGAGCATTACAATCCGTATTACTACGCTTTCATGATTCATTTATATCATATGGAAAAGATGATTTTTCTGCTGCTGACTATGAGGCAATTCTTGCTACTTATCAGCCATTAAAAATCTCCGGTAAATCAGACATTGTAGAAAAATTTGAAGACATACAAGACATACAACTTGGCACAAAAAATAAAATGTACTTTTGTGAATGTAAAGATGATACTGCACTACCTAAAACAATGCTTCATACTGCAATCAAACTAGCAACCATAGATGATGTTGAGCGAATTATGAAGCTCCGAAGCAACATTGAAGAATTCCCTCAAACAGGACAACCAGAAAAGATTTTGCGGCAATCACTCGAAACAAATACAGGACGCACTTACTACATTGAAGAAAATGGAGAAATCATCGCTTCCGCTTCCACATCAGCTGAAAATTCCTTATCTGCAATGGTTGTTGGAGTATGTACTCATCCAAGCCATCGCGGCAGAGGATACGCTTCACTCATATTACAAAAAATGATTTGGGATTTTACTCAAGAAGGAAGAACGCTTTGCTTATTTTATAATAACCCAGCTGCTGGGCGGATTTATAAGCGCTTAGGTTTTAAGGACATTGGAACGTGGACGATGTATCGGTAAATTTGGATATTTATTAATAAAGTGAAACTTTAATCAGTGGGATCCCCACTGATTATTAGCTCTCACCAATTGGACTACATAATGAAATTTATCCTGTTATTCCATTCTATTCAACAGCAATTATATCGATAAAATTAAAAGTGCTCTCGTGATAAAATGCATCCGTACATATTACATTCTTTCTTTTAGGATCGATATCAATAACCGTCATATAACTAGTAAGGACATAACCGTCTTCATAATATGTAATTAATATTTCCTCTTCGGATAACAACGAGAATAATAACTTATTCTCGTTCATTTCTTTCGTATCTTGAGTCAGTATTGGTCGTGGTACTTTCGTTTTTTCTTCAATAATCTTTCGTATACCAGCAAATTGTTCCGGCATAGATGCAAATGGTGTCCACTTTACCATCCCTCTTTCTTTTGACATGTTTGCGTTATTCATGATTTATGTCCCCCTAATAAAGTGTTTCTATATCTTGCTGTCGCGATACTTGTATAAGATACGCCACGCAAAATACTATTTTTACCGAAACGAGTGCGTATTTCATCCATCACTTTTGTTAGTTTCATTTCTTTTTCGCGCTGTATTACATTATCAAAAAGAGAAATTTCTTAAGTAGTGGCGTCGCTGCCAGAACAATTGAACCATTACGATTTACGTCCCCTACTACCGCTAGCTTCGTACGCAAAGGGGCCAGACCCATTTTGATACATGATACACTTGCATAAAAGCTACGAAGATTTACACACAAAATAATTCGATTAGGTAAAAGAGAATAATCATACAAGATAATCGTCCTTTATGATAGAACGTTCGTTCTTATTATATACGAACTTATGTTCTTTCGGAAGTCTTTTTTAAGAAAATATTGGTTAAAACAAAAAAGTGCTGACTCTCAATTGATGATTTTCATCTGAGTCAAACCTCATTTTACATTCAAAATTTGAATATAAAACTTAACAATTCCCCTAAACGTATAAAAAAATACTTTGGACATGAGCACATAGTAATAGATGTTCTCATACCGTGATATATATGTGTTCAAAAAAGGAGTGTATTCATTATGTACCCTTATTGGCAATCCTATTATTTCACACACGATACCCCTTATTTAGATTGGAATTCAACAGCTACATTTTCACCCGTACGGAATTACCGTGTCAGTAAAAATGAAGTTGATTTAAAAAGTTATATGCGTTCACTATGGGAACAACATGTTGCTTGGACAAGAATGGCTATCATTAGCATTATTTTTAATTTACCTGATGTTAACTTTGCGATTACACGTCTCCTTCAAAACGCTCCAGATATGGGGAATTCTCTTAAACCTTTCTACGGTGACAATGCAGCAAAAAAATACAGTAATTTGATAAAAGATCACTTAGTGATTGCTGCCGATCTTGTCAAAGCAGCAAAAGCTGGTAATCAAAACGCCGCATCAATTGCAGAGAAAAAATGGTACGCTAATGCAGACGACATTGTTGAATTTTTAAGTAGTATAAATCCGTATATACCCAAAGAAGAATTTAGGAAAATGTTTTATGAACACCTAGCATTGACTAAATCTGAAGCAGTAGCCATTCTAAGTAAAGATTATCAAGCAGGTGTTCAATTGTATGACAAAATTGAGAAGGAAGCTTTAGAAATGGCGGATGCACTTACTGAAGGAATAATAAAGCAATTTCCCCAACTATTTCATTGAACTCCCCTCTACCTCTACACGAACTTGAGGTAGGGGATTCTCCTGTTTCTGCTAGGACAAAAACAGTTCCTCTCGTTCAACAAAGAGGATACAACGATATAGAAGTTCTGTAGTGTCCCTAAGACGACCTATTCGATCTTCCGAGGAAAACAAAACAGGTACAGCTACTTTTTTCTTATATCGAGAGTAGAACACCTTGCCATGCACCCAGTTCCTAGACTTGTTATCTGCTCTGGTAATAAGCGTAAAAGACTGGGACAAGGCGTTCTTTTTTATGATGCAAATCCTGTATTTTCATCTACTTCATGATCTATAAGCTCTGCATTAAAATTTGCTTGTAATCTATCTTTATTTTCTTCGATTGTTTTACTATACGGATATCTCCCCGCTTTAAAATCATAGATATCCTTACCAGCCAGCTCCAATTCCCCCCAATCAGAGGCTGCCTTTAAGTTTTTATCATGTTCCTGTCCGGCATTATTCTTCATACCAGATTAGCTCCTTTCTTAATTATTTATTATTTTTTGTACTGTGCTTTATAATCTACATATTCTTTTTTTGCATCTTGATTATTACTTTTTTTGCTCTCAAAATATGTGTGTATCTGCGATAGATATTCTATTAACTTTCCTTCATCATTCTTCTTATAATTCATAACAATACTTACTTCCCATATCTGCATTGGACCATTTGCGGAGTCAAGATGAAGCACAATTGACGCCCCGCCATATTCATCATATTGTATATTTAGCTTGTCATTAATAATATTTTGAAATTCTGATTCAGTTAAGCTATATACAACTGTATTAGGCTGATCAAATTTTTTTATATCATCACCTGGCTTCATCTTTAGTTTCCCTATTCCTTTTAGACGATCTACAATTAAATTCACGTATGAAACATCAAGAGTAGAATCTGGCCTTTGTACCTGTCCATTTTCATACTTAATATTTGTATTATAAACAACTTCCTCTTTATAATTTGTATTATCACCAATGTTTTTCTCATTTTTTATGTCAGTGGTGATTTCTTGTGTTGTCTCTCCATATAAACTTTTATCTTTCGTATTATATACACCTTCCGTAGTTTGATAAATTGTTTTCTTGTGCTCCCCATCTTCTTTTTCTTCGTACCTACTGTATATACCTCTTTGTGTCACATGCGCATACCCATCATCACTCGCAGACATAACCGTCTTCATATCCCCTTCATCCAAAGCCTTTACAAATGGTTCATACTCTATTTTCGTTTCCCAAAAACTACATCCACTAAATAAACTCGCAACTATCGTCATAACAATCATCACCTTAGCTTTCTTTTTCAATTTCATACCGTCACCTCGTTCGTTACTCTTAGCATTTTAAGTTTAGTTGTATTTCCTTTTACACAATAGTATACTTCATCCTTTCCTAAAGCTGGTTCGTTGCTTATGTATTTAATATTGAAGACACTTTGGTCGTTTAATGGCATCGCGATGATGCCCGCTGTTAGTTTATTCTCATCTTCAAGTTGTGTACATTTAAAAAGAACTGGACCTACCGCACTATCAGGACTTAATCGATTTCTATCAGTTATTTTAAATAACCCTAAATCTTCTTTTTTTGTTTTCCCCATTCAATCTTTCCACCTTTTATATAATTTAGTAGATTACCATCACCAAGAACCAAATTGTTCTACCTATACTTGCCCCCATGTTTTAACATCATGAATTAAATTTTCCCAAACCATTAAATTGAAATTTAAAAACCTTCTCATTCTAACGAAAAGAGAAGGTTTTGTTGGATTCTCATTATTATTCTAAGCATTTCGCATTCATGTACTGATACAAAATGAATATAAACTTTTGAATATTAGTTTACATTCATTCCCTTGATTTTATTGACTCTATTTCAATTTCCCCATCCCCTCCAAAACCACTAACAAAAGTATACATTCAAAACATAACAAATAAAGAGGTTAGAGCATCATGGGCAAAAAAGAAAAAGCTAGACCCATGCTAGCTTTTATATAATTTTCGAAATCAGAAGTTGTTTATAAATGATCAGTGTGATAGCAAATGTATTCATCGCAGTGGCTGACTATTGATATGACTAATCCCATAATGGTGTACTTACCCTAACTGACGTTTAAATACTTTACTGGCGAAGAAGTAAGCAATGACCATGATGCCGACACACCAGGCAAGCGCGATCCAGATACCGTTGCCAACAGACCCTTCATACAAGAGGGCACGAATCGTATTCACTATTGAAGTCACGGGCTGGTTCTCAGCGAACGCACGGACAATTTTAGGCATGGTTTCAGTGGGAACAAAGGCCGAACTGATAAACGGCAGGAAAATCAGCGGGTACGAGTAGGCTGTCGCCCCTTCCATAGACTTCGCTGTCAATCCGGGAATGACCGCCAGCCATGTCAGCGCCAGCGTAAACAGCCCGAGTATCCCAGCTACCGCGAGCCAATCCAGGATATCAGCGCTGGAACGGAAGCCCATCAAGAGGGCGACGAGGATAACCACCACAATAGTAAGCGCATTGGAAACAAGTGAGGTCAACACGTGAGCCCACAATACCGACGAGCGCTTGATGGGCATGGTAATGAAACGCGCCATCAGCCCACTCTTTACATCCGTAAACAGCCGCAGTGAAGTGTAAGCGACACCGGATGCGATAGCCATCAGCAAGATTCCCGGCAATAAATAATTGACGTAGTTGTCCGTGCCTGTCTCTATGGCGCCGCCAAATACGTAGACAAACAGCAGCAGCATCATAATCGGCGTAATTGCCACCGTGATAATCGTATCCGGGCTGCGCATGATGTTCCGCATTAAACGCCCTAGTAATACCCCTGTTTTGCTTTTCATTTACATCTCCTCCTTTTTGCCGATAATCGCGAGGAAAATTTCCTCCAATGTCGGCTGCTTCTCGATGTACTCCACTTTTGCTGGCGGGAACATCTCTTTGAGTTCAGTAAGGGTACCAGTCGTGATAATTTTTCCA
>NZ_CM000745.1:1822692-1887134 GCF_000161455.1 Bacillus pseudomycoides DSM 12442 | reverse complement strand
GCGTCTACATTAGGTGTAGAAAACTGAATGTTTTTGTTTGTATAACTTATATTTGTATCGTATATTCGCTCTGCTTTTTTATCCTTTGTACCCCTTATATGTTCTCCAGAGTAAAGTATTGTGTACGTACTCTTAGACTGTGATGTTACACCATAAAACGAATGATCCCTTATCGAAAAAGTTCCTTTCATGACTTGACCTATTCTTACTTCATCCTCCTTCTCTTCCACCTTCGGATACTCTAGAATTCTATAAGCATTTACTGACACATAAGCATACCCATCATCACTTGCAGCCATGACAGTCTTCATATCACCTTCATCCAGTGCTTTGACAATATCCTTATACGCAACCTTGCATCCTGTAAGTGTTAAACATGTTCCTAGTAATACACTTATGAAACCCATTTTTACTCTTTTTTTCATACGGTCACCTCGTTCGTTACTCTTGGCATTTTGAGTTTCATAATGCTTCCTTTTTGGTAGTAATACACTTCGTCTTTCCCTAAAGATGCTTCGTTACTTACGTATTTCACATTGAAAACACTTTGGTCGTTTAATGGCATTGCGATGATGCCCGCTGTTAGTTTACTTCTCATTTTCATCGGTAAGGCATCTCGGTTTCGATCCATATAGTCATGATGTCCTGCTAGGACGAAGTAAATACCAACTGCACGAGATAGATCCATTAAAGTTGTTGCGTCGTCTGTTTCTAAGTAAACGAGTCTGCTAAATTCTTCAACGTTTGTCATAATGATAAGTTGTTTTGTAAACACTGGTATTTCTCTTCCTTCTTGTCTTGCTTGTGATAATTCAAGAGATCGTTCACGAATCACTTCCATCCAGTATTTCACGTGAACGTTTACTTCATTTTCTTCTACGATGTAATGAGTCACATTGTCTTTATACTGAACGAAGCTATACTCCGCTGTATCTACTAATGTTATACTCTCAAAATAGTCTTTATTCATTTGGGAGAGTATACTTGATATGACTTGTTTTCTAATACTATCATCTGCACTGTAAACCATTAAATGATCATTAACTGCAATATCATGCGCAACGACTTCTACATTTGTGAAGTCAAGTCCCAGTGGAACTTTTCCTGCTTGTAATGCTTTGGTAACGTCCTTGTTTTTACGATATGTTACAAGATCAATGATTTCTGGCATCATTGGAATTGCCTTCGGACGTTCTCCATCCCATTCTTGATCCATTTCACTTGCTTCTTGTTGCAATAATTGAATTTGTTGTAATTCATCTTCTGCTTTTGTTGGTAACACTGACTGGAATAATGTCGGTGAATCTAGTTTTATAATTGCTCGTCCTGCCATTTCTTCCACTTTTACATCAGATCGACCTACAATGCCTGAGATTTCACTTTGATCAATCATATATAGACATGTTTGCAATTTAATATTGTTATATAGCTGAATACGCAGTGCATTTTGTCGACCTGCACTGATTAGTGTATGAATACCTAAGCTTGCGCCATCACGAACAATTTGTATCATTAACATTTCAAAGTCTTCGTAAAATCTAGCTTCTTTTACCGCATCGTAATTATCAATCGCAACGATGATATTCGGCATTTGTTTACCGCTAGCTTTTTCATACATTTCTATGCTTGCAACGTCATATTCACTTAACATACGTTTACGTTGTTTCATCTCTTGCGTTAATCTTTCAACTAGTTTTAAGCACTTTTCTGCTTCGTCAATCGTAATCGTATCCGCAACATGTGGCAGTCCCTTTAATGGTAAGAGACCATTCGTACCAAGGTCTACTAAATACACATGCAAATGCTCCGGACTATTTTGACGCGCTACATCCATAATGACTGATTGTAAGAAAGTCGATTTACCGTAACCTGGGCTTGAGAAGACGGCCACATGTCCATCTTTACTTATGTCTAATGTTAATGGTGTTTGTGATTGTAATTCAGGTTGGTCTAGTAAACCAACTGTTGCTTGCAATGGTTTCTTTGCTTCATTCCATGCTTCTTTAAAGTGCACTGGGTGTAAGTCTTGCAGGAATATTTTTTCTGGAAGCGGTGGTAACCACGGTCTTGCGAGCGCTTCAATTTGTCTTTCTTCTGTATAATCATGAATATAATCGATAACTGCATCAAGTTCAGACGGCACCGTCGCAACTTCTTTGTTATCTCCAAGTCCACTTAAGTCTTCACTTAAGATTTCATATTGACCTAAGTCGTTGATTGCATAAATTGTTGTATCGAGACGATCTTGATCATCCTTATCTTCTACATAGTCAGCACCGCTCCATGCAGATTGGAATAATTCATAGATTTCATTATTTCCGACTTGTAAGTACGCACGTCCTGGCAATGTAATTTCTGCTGCGTCAGGTGTTTTTAATATTTCATTACTGTCTGATGTATTTTGCACTTTAAGCGCTAGTTTAAATTTCGAGTTACTCCAAATTTGATCATCGACAACCCCGGTTGGTTTTTGTGTAGCCAGTATTAAATGAATACCAAGAGAACGCCCGATACGCGCTGTTGAAACTAATTCTTTCATAAAGTCTGGCTGCTCTGCCTTCAACTCCGCGAACTCATCACTAATTAAGAATAGATGCGGCATCGGCTCTGTTACAGCGCCTTCTTTGTATAATTTTTGATATTGGTTAATATGATTCACATTATTCTCGCCAAATAAGCGTTGGCGTTTTTGTAATTCTGCCTTAATCGAAGCAAGTGCACGCATACTTTGCGCACCATCTAAGTTCGTAATCGTTCCTAGTAAGTGCGGTAGATTTCTAAATAAGTTCGCCATTCCTCCGCCCTTATAGTCAATTAATAGAAACGCAACTTCATAAGGATGGAAATTGACCGCAAGAGATAGAATATACGACTGAATAATCTCTGACTTACCAGAACCTGTAGTACCAGCAATTAACCCGTGTGGTCCGTGTGCTTTTTCATGTAAGTTTAAGTTCACAAGATCTTCTTTACCGCGAAGACCAAGCGGAACAGCTAATGATTTATGAGCGGCATTTTTTGCCCAGCGGCCTGTAATATTTAGCTCGTTCACTTTTTCAACGCCATACATTTCTAAGAATGTAACACTTTCTGGAATACTATTTTTCAAGTTTTGCAGGTGATTCAGTGGCGCAAGTGCTCTAGCTACATCTTCTAAATTAAATCCTTCTGGAAAATGATCCGGTGCGAACTGACGATTTACAAGTTCCCCTTGTTCTAGGATGATATTTCCTTTTTTCGAGTCTCTTATGTCAACAACTGTCTTCACATGCTCTGGTAAGCTTTGCATCACATCTTGAACGAATACGAGTGATACACCTAAATCACTTGGATCTTCATTAAAGAATTCCATCACAACGTGATCTAAGATGAGTTTTTCATCC
This sequence comes from Bacillus pseudomycoides DSM 12442, assembly GCF_000161455.1. Classification (GTDB taxonomy): domain Bacteria; phylum Bacillota; class Bacilli; order Bacillales; family Bacillaceae_G; genus Bacillus_A; species Bacillus_A pseudomycoides. The sequence continues at coordinate 1,883,751 of NZ_CM000745.1, read as the reverse complement.
GTTATAAGGACAACATAATGCGGTGAAAAATGTATTTTTTCACTTGAATTGCTTTTTTCATCTACTTTCAGTTTTCGTTCTTTCAATATTTGATACAAACTATTCAGTACTTGGTCTCGGCTTCTATCATGATATACAAAACCGCGTACATTAATATCACGTACACTTGCATGAGGCAACCAGCGCATCCAGTCCCACTTCTTCTTCTCCTCTTCAGGAAAGACTGTAATAAACTGCAAGTCATAATAACTATGGAATAAAGCTGTTTGCATCACTAATAGTTGTAATTGTTCGAGCACTAACGAACGCTGCCCAATATATCCAACTGGTCCATTCATTAAATCTGTTACAACCGGAACATCGGCTTGAAAAAGATATTGCTGTCTTAGCTCACGTGCCATGGCAATAAGCTCGTCTTTAAACTGGCTAAATTCCTCTTCATTAAATTCAATTTCAAAACTAGTATCTACATTCCCTTTTCCCACTCGGTATGTTAAGAAATCATGATGCATGATTGTTTTTTCATATATACGAGGGTTCACTTCTATCGCCATTTCTCTAATTTCGGTAACATCTGGATAATGATAATGAAGTGCATGACGCTGTTTCTCACTTTCAGCATGTAAATCCTTTGTTTTTTGCATTAAGTATTCTCGATAACTCTTATCTCGCTCGGCAATATCAATTTTGTATTGCTTTAAGTTTTTTATGTACGATGTGATCGAAACAATAACAGTCACGACTGTCATTGCTAGCGATGCGAAAATAAATAAACCGTATGATTGAAATATAGATAACATGACAGTTACCACAATCATTACGAGAGATGGAACAATAATCCTTGCTAGATGCTCTGTTGGTTTTGATGGTTTTGATGATGGTTTTGCAATTATCATTTTTTCAACTGGCTCACGATAAATAATCCGTGGTGAACGATGATAATCTGGATACTCATCATGATAAAAGCTGTCCGCTTCTAGTAAACGAGGTAATGTCGAGTCTACCCGTTTTTCTGCTGCGAATATTTGAACATCTTCACTTCCAATTTGAATTGTTACGCCATCAAAATATAAGTGATCTCCAGCTTCTACATTCGCTGTACCTTTCAATTTAGAATAATTATGAAAGACGTTCCCCTCATACACGTTAATTTTAAACGGCTCATCTAATGTTTCACGAATGAACAGAAAATCTGTAGTAGCATCATGAACTGTTATATCATCGTAGTCATTTTTACTAATTGCTATCGAATATTTCGTTGATGTATCATATACAATTACTTCTTCTACAGTTGCAATCCAAATGCGCATAGCCTTGTTATTCTTTAATTGAATTGTATTCGCCTTATTAAAACAAAGGACTTGCTCTCCTATCTTCCAAGCTTCTAATTCGCTATCCCAATTTAACAAAAGTGATTCATCTAAATCAAAGTCAGTAATATGATTTGACCATTCTTTCCCAATCGTCACTGTAGGACGTTCGGATGGATGTAAGCGGCATTTATGTAATCGATTGCCGTAACTTAGTGCAAGTAGTTGCTCCATACTTCTCCACTTCTCCTTTTGTTCGCTCTATCTGTAAGGAGTTTCCATACATATATATCCATTTTGATTTTCCAACATATAAGTCGCTGCTATGAAAAATAAAAGGTATCCTACACTCGTTTTCTCTTTTTGTTTTCACTTAGCATGGGCTCCATGGACGGACGCTCTTTCCCACCTAAAAAGAAAGGGTTTATGTCGGTTTTTCATTTTGTATTTATATAGATTGGATATATACGTACTCCCTATCTTTTCTTGTTGTTTATATATCCATTTTCATATAGATTCAGCAAAAGTCTTCATCCTTTTACTTTGCTTTTTTTGTATTAGATATATCTTTTTCATTGGATGAATCACTATATTTTTTCTTATATTCATTCAATTGTTGTTCAAATGTTTTTAGCTTTTCATCGCGCTCTTTTCCTGGTAAATCCGGATTATTTTTCACTGCTTCTATTTGTTTAATTAAGCCATACATGATTAATTGTGGATCATCCACACTTTTCGCTAAATCTAACGATTTATCAAAATTACCTTTTCCGTTGTAAATCCAGTACAATAAATACTTTTCATCACTTTTTAAAGTAACATTTTTCATAATTGCTGCTTTTTGCTCATCAGATAATTTCTCTACTTTCAAGTAGGAATACGCTAACTCATATTTAGATGCTAGCGGTAATGATTCAAACTCTTCCTCATTCAAATTACTAATTACCTTATCGTAATCCGTTGCTAAGAAATTTTTATTAGCTTCTAGAAGTGTATTTTGATACGGCACTTTCATAAATGTGTAGTAAACGACTGGTGCTGCTAAGATAACTGTAGCTGCCGCAAATGAAAATGCTAAGTATTTAAATAATTTAAACTGCTTTTTCGGAACAAGTTGCATTGTTTTTTCTGCTTTTGCTTGCTCCTTTAAAAAATTCACTTCGATAAACTGTTTCAGTTCCTCAAAGCTTTCCATGTTGACCACATTCTGTTCAAATGTAGTTTCTTTTGCGCTTTCCAATAAACCAGCATATAGATCATCATAACTATGTTTTTTGGAAAACAAAGCAATAATAAAACATTTGTAGTGGAGTAAAAATTGATTTTCTGTTAGTGGTTTGGGCGGGGCAATCTCTCGAATTCCGCGATGTATAATAAACGGCATTAAATTTGCATCAAATACTAAATTATCCGGGTGTAAAAAGAAAGTTATTCTTCTATGCAAATACTCTTGAAAATGAGATAGATTTCGGATTAAACGTAATTTCTCATTTCTTTCTAATTTCTTTACATCTTCCCATTTCAATAATTTCTTTTCTACCGTATATGTAAAAGTAAATGTATCATCATGCTCTTCTATTGTTACTGGTAGAAACATTGATGATTTTTCCGTTAATAACTCCAATTGACGGGTATCTTTTACTTGCGTTTGAGATTTAGCAAGTTCTAATTTCCAAGTATCTTCTTCTATTTCAAATCGATACTCCATTGAATCAATCTGAATTGTTTTCTCCGTCATGTTCTTCCTCTTCTCCTTTTCACCATAAACCTATTCTGATTTTACGAATTCACTTGAGTAGGTTACATGCTGCGTTCATGATTATGTAATTTATATTACTTGTAATATATCTCCATCTGTTACTTGGTGATCTACCAATCTATCATCATCTGTTAATAATAACGATTTATTCACAACTTTAATTACGTAGTTTGATGTATCGTATTTTTCAATTTTTAATGTTTCAATTAAATTTTTAAGCAAATATTTAACAGACTGATGATTGGGGATTCGTAAATCGTATGTATTTCCATTCCATTTATGAAAATCAACAGTGACGTTAATATGTGTCTGTATAGCCATTTGTGATTCTCCTTACATCCAAATTTTCCGAATGATGATTCCAAATCCAATAAAAATGAATATAACGCCAATAATAATTAATCCAATCAATGTCGGACTAATTGACTCTTCTGTTTTGGCTTGGCTATGATCCATTTCACTAGAACTTGCTCTCACGTTATAGTTTTTTGAAAACAAACTCTTCTGTGTGTCTTTCATTTTATCTATTTTTTTCGTATTCAAAAATAAAGAGTCATTCAACTCTTTCATTTCTTTCTTTTCTTTCTTTTGTTTTTCATTAATTTGTTTTTCAACTTCTTCATTAAATAATTGAATTGCTGCTTTATCGAGCTCTGTCTCTTGCTGTCCTTTTTCATTTCTTTCTTGGTTATCTTCATGTAGCCGATCTACTTTGAAATCAAGTTTACCATTATCATTCAGGTAACTGTCTGCTGCGCTACCCATGAGGGGCGCAGCAAACAAGAAAAGAAAAAAGACAAATGATAATCTAGCCAGCTGTATGCATTGTTTCATCATCGTCAATTTTTTCCTCCCACCTTTTATGCCATACAAATAGATTGATAATAAATCCAACAATTGCTATTACAAGAAGGACTGCGAAAGTGACATGACCATCATTTTTACCACTTATAAAATTATTTAAGAAATCTTCTATATATTGAAGTGGTGAAAATTCACGTAACTTACCAAGATATGATGTCTTAGTTACCTTAACTCCAACAGCTTCTGTTAAAAATAGATACAGACTTAATGACGTTAATAAGATAAACATGCCTATCATTTTTGCTTGGCGTAATAGATATGTTGAAACGAAGACAAAAGCCATCATTGTAATTGTTATAAAAGCAATCCAAATTAACCTTTGATTTCCGCTGAATTCTAATAATTTCCCAGCGATGATACCAATTATAACTCCTTCAACAATAGCTATTCCGAATGTAATTGCCGTGATTGGTAAGTTCATATCTAAAATTGATGATTTTTCTTCAAAATCATCTTGTTGATGACGCTTTCTTTCCTGATTCGCAATAGCGTATGACGTAAATAAAGAAACAATAAAACATACTAATACAATTAAATATGGTGTAAAGGCATTGCCTGCTGTAATAACACCGTCATTTTGTTTTAAAACTGGATTCGCTAAAAACTTGTATAACTGTTCATTCTGACGTTCGCCAACACGGCTATTCGCTAATACTTTACTGAAGTTTTTCGCGAATGACTTATCATCCGATACTTTATCAGTTAAATCGTTTAATAATGTATCAGCTTTTGACACCATCGTTACACCGCTGTCTTGAATTTCTTTTGCTTGATTATTAATTTGATCAAACGTTTTATATACCTCGTCAGAAGCTAGCAAAGTACCTTTCGAACTTTCAGCTAACGATTGACTCTGTGTCACTAATGATTTCAATCCAGTGTCTAATGCTAATATAGCTGTCTGTTCTCCTTCACGACTACTTACTATTGTTCTTTGTTCCTCCATCAGTTTTAGACTACCTTCACGCCACTTCATTGCACCGTTTAAATACTCAGCCAGATTCGTATTCATTACATTAGCTTGTTCTGATGTTTGTTTTAATGTTTCTGCCAAACGGTCTGAATTTTGGTTAACATTTTTAGCTAAGAGCTGCAAATCATTAATTTTTTGTTTTACTTGATTCATCTCAGATGTTACTTCCGCCTGAATTTCAGATGAAACAAGACCTGTAATGATATCTAACACATTTTGTTTATTTAACATGTAATAAAGAGATTTTGATGTGGCAAGATCTTTTAAAGCTTGTTTTTCTAACTTTCCTGATAAATCTTCTGTTTTCATATCAAGCCCATAATACAGTTCATATAAGCCTGATAATTCTTCATAATTTTTCACTGTGTTCACAGCGTCTTTTATTAACCCCTCAGATGATGCTGGAGATAAAACTTCCATTTTTTGATGAACAATATGATCATTAGTACGTTCTATTGTTTCAACTTTTTTATCTCCCTCACCCGGATTAGTTGTACCACCGCCTGGGTCTGTTGTGCCACCGCCTGGGTTTGTTGTGCCACCGCCTGGGTTTGTTGTGCCACCACCTGGGTTTGTCGTACCACCGCCTGGGTTTGTTGTGCCACCACCTGGCTCTGTTGTGCCACCACCTGGGTTTGTTGTACCACCGCCTGGGTTTGTTGTGCCGCCACCTGGCTCTGTTGTGCCACCGCCTGGCTCTGTTGTGCCACCGCCTGGCTCTGTTGTGCCACCGCCTGGGTTTGTTGTGCCACCGCCTGGGTTTGTTGTACCACCACCTGGCTCTGTTGTGCCACCACCTGGGTTTTTGTTTCCATCTTTATTTGGTTCTTTTGTTTCACTACCAGTCTTACTATCTGTCAATTGTTTAATTGAATGTACTGGCGTTTTTGTGCGATTTGTCAGTTTGACAACTTGATTACTTTGTTTATTATTTTCACCAGTTGTTTCTTGTCCCTCGGTCGGAGGATCAACTGGCTTCGTTTCCGTTGGTGTTTTTTCATGCGTATGAGTTAAATTCCATTTCCATGTTACTGGTGTAAAAACATCAATCTTTGCGTTTTCATCCGACAATTTGACACGCACACCAACAGATAATTCTCCTTCTTCTCGAGAAGGCAGCTTGACACTCCCATTACTTAAATAGTCTGCAGTATAGTCTTGTCCGTTAATCATTAATGCTTCCGTACTTGAATACAGTTCAAATCCCTCTGGAAGTTGCAAATTAAACATTTGCTCTCCATCCATTTTTGCAACTTTTTCTTTATCTTCAAAAATAATTCCATCAGTAGCTAGGCCTTTCTTAATATTCTTGATTGTATTTTCTAATGGAATATCGTTAGAGCCTTCATAATGGAAGCTATTCTCTTCCCCATACTTCTTAGAAACTTGAACTACATTTTTCAGCTGCGTCTTTGTCTCATCAGGTAATGTGAGTCTATCAATTTCTTCAACATCCATACTTGCTAACTTATTGATTAAACTTTTAATCTGTTCGTTAATTTGATTGTCTGGTTGTTGCATTAAGGTATTTAAATATATCTCTTTTGTGTTATTACCCGAAAGTTTTGCTTTTAATTTCTCATTAATTGTTTCTTGAATATTCTTCTTGAGCTTATCTGCTAGTTCTTCATCATAGCTTTTCATTTTATTTGTGACATCTGCTAAATACTGTTGAATTGCTGTTGAGTCAGTTAAAGCATTAGATTGTTTATCTGAGTCATTGAAATGGCTTGCGATAACTTTATTCGCCGATTCCAATGCACTTAATTGCTTTAGCACATCATTTGTACTAAGGTCACTGTTAAATTGATTAAGCTGATTTGAAAAATTATTTGCTAACAAATTATTGCCTGTTTGCAAATTTTGAAGATTATCGAAACCACCTAAATAGGTAGCATTCGATTTCGCACCCTCATCGATTGTTTGACCAAATCTTTGTAATACCCCTTCAAACCCTTTAAAGCTATTAACAGAGACACCTGTATAATCTTGTACTGTTTTAAATTGTTGTGTATAGTTTGCCAAAGGATTATGTACATCTGTTTTATATACTTTCATGTGGGCTTGTTCTTTATCTACGATTGTCCCAATATTATCCTGCGCAGCTTGTAATTTCCCAATTATGCTAGCAAAATATACATCTATAATACGTCTATTAAAATCTTCTAAAATCGATGCGGCTGTCTTTTCCGCTTCTGTTTTTAATTCTTTATTTCCAGTTGCATTTACTTTATAACTTAATGTTAGTTTCTCTGGTGCTTCAGCATGAATTGAAACAGCCTTTCTAGAAAAGTCATTCGGAATTACAATCATCATATTATAGTTATTGTTTTTCAAACCATTTTCTGCAACTCCACGACTGACCACATACCATTGTTGATTATTGTCTTTATTAATATTTTTTATAAACTGATCTCCAAATGCTATTTTATTCCCTTCAAATAGCGTCCCTTGATCCTCGTTTACTAAAGCAACCGTCATTTTTGGAGTGCTTTTTTCATCTTCTTTTTTTAACTTTTTATTTAAAGCTAAATAGGAAGTCCCTGTTGCAAATACAAGTGCTAAAATGATAAACAACAAGATACTCCACTTAATTTTTTTCAATACTTATCACTCCTGCGAATAAAAAAATCTAAAAATAGCCTATTATACATAAAAATTAAAATTCATTCTTTTCTTAAAAGTAAGTTAGCCATACAACAGAAGTCGCATGGCTAACTTTGAAACCTTCTTTTTATGTAGAGAATATCAACGTTTCTTATTTCAAGCCGAAATTACGTGATAACTCTTCATCATGAGAAGCAACAGCCTCTGCAGTTTTGGTAAGTTGAACATCAATCTCATGTAATAATTGTGAGAAGCTTTCTACTTTTGGTCTTAAATCGTTGAATTGTCGATCAAAACCATCAAAAGCACGGCCTTCCCATTCTCCACGTAATTCATTTTGTAATCCTTGTAATTTTCCAAGAATATCTTTAATTTCATCAGAGCTTCGTCCGTATAGTTTAGCTTTTGATTTTAGCTCCTCAGGACTCATACGAATTTGTCCAGCCATTAAATTTTCCCCCTTAATAATGAATGAATTGGTTAAATTGATAGAATTTACTAAAATTCAATTCTACTTGGATAAGTATAGAATAATAATAAAAATTTGAAAAGGGATTTTTTTCACTTTCATGGAAAAATTTTATAAATTTTATTTATTCTATTTATTTATATATACAGATATAATTCAACATTTAAGCTTCAATGTCATAACTACTTGCCTCTCAACAAATCCAAATTCTTTATACATCTCTTTGGCGAAATTCCCAGCGAATACATTTAAACGTATTTCTTTATACTTTTCTTGCAATCTATCGATTCCTGCTTTCATTAGTTTTCGGGATAACCCTTTTCCTCTATACGCTGGAAAAATATATAATTCATAAATGAATCCCAGTCTTTCTCCTGAAAAATAATCTGTATTCTCTCCAATTAAAATCCATCCTGCTAGCACATTCTCTTGTTTTACAACTAAATAATACGCTCCTTTATCTAATAGAGGCTGTGTAATCTCAATCGCCTTTTCTTGGCTTAACTGACACGTTTCTTTTGTTCCTTCAAAAAGTGATTGTGCTGCAAAATTTAATATTTGCTGAACTTCCTCTTCGTTCGCCTTTTGAATCATCCTTTCATCCTCCTATTCCTTCGCCTTCTCTTTCTACAATCGGCATTCGGATATTATTTTCTAGATTCTCTGACTCAATTACAATTGCCATAAGCCCAGTTTCAGTAGTTGTTTTATGGAATTCCCCTTTATCCCATAAAACAGCTTGACCCGGGTGCACTTTCTTTTTCTTTTTATCTGCGCCACAAACAAGTCCTTACCCTTGCACAATTAGAAGAAGCTGAGAAACAACTGCTTCATGATACCCGATTATTCCTTTTGGTTGTAAATGCATACAACCAATATGTACCTCTCCTTGATGTTTTACTATTTTTGACATAATAAAGTTAGAATGAAACACTGATATGTGATTCCCTGCCATTTCACCGAAATCGAATATCTTCATCTCTTCTCCTCCTAAACCATTTACTATACATGTAACACCATTCTTACCGTTTGCATCATGTGTCCCTCAAAGTCTTCTTCAAACTGTTCTAAAGCGGCGAAACCTTTTGCTTTATAAAACTGTTTTCCTTTTTCATTTTCCGCTTCTACACAAATATAAATCTTCTTAGCACCGTCTAAAACCGCGATACCTCTTTGCAATAAAGCTGTCCCAATTCCTTTTCCTTGATGATCCGGTAATAAATAAATGGCTCCTAATTCCGCTTCATTTTGATGTTTTACAGGTGAAAAATTAGCAAATCCAACAATTTGGTCTTCTACTTCTGCTACGAGTAAGTATGAATGTTCTAAACGTCGTTTCATTATTTCATTTGAATATGCTTGCTTTAAAAATTCATCTTGAATTTCCTGTGGAATGATTCCTTTATATGTATCATGCCAAGCTATTTTTGCCACTTCTTGTACAGCTGTAATGTCCTCTACATTCATTTCTCTAACTACATACGTCATATCGATATCTCCACTCTTTTCAAAAAGTATTGTGCTACTATGCTACAAGAAGCTGAATTCCGATTTTCATAGTTCACTTTAATTAACTTTAAACTTTCTACAACTGCCGTTTGTGCACGAAAACCTTTATATACAAAATCCATTACACGAACAAATTGCTCCCGCTCTAAACGATTGGCAATTGTACAATGTGGTACCCACTTCTCAGGTACATAATACGACTGTGGCTGATCATGAAAATCCGTAAAATGATTATGAAACGATTGATGCAACTCTAGTAATCTTCTTGTTATTGTTGGTGCCAAAAAGATTGTTCCATTTGTAGGAAAGGTGCCAACAGAAGAGAATTCAACTAGAAAACGCTCTACACCCTCTGTAAACTTTTCAAATTCATTTCTATATGTTTCCAAATCCAAAGCATGATAATCGACTAATGTAATATGAGGTTCTAAACCCTCGTTATGTACAACGTCTGTTAGCCCTTCCCATATCTCCTTCACACGCTCCGAAAACCTCTCATCAAATGTAGCAATAACGGCATACCTCTTACTTTACTCCTTCACTTCTCTTAATGCTTCCCACTCTTCACGAATCATTCCCATTCGAATAGAATCATAATATGCCCCATTATAGTAACGACATTTTCGCATTCTACCTTCTAACTTCATCCCAATTTTTTCTGCGACTTTCATCATTCGTTCATTTCCAGACCAAGTTGTTAGTCCAACCCTACCAATCTCCATATTTTCGAATAATAAATCTCTATATAGTTGCACAGCTTCTGTACCATAACCGCCATTCCAATATGCTGGGTCATAAATGGTGATCCCTATTTCTAACCAGCGTGACGCCTTATATTCCCAATAGAAACCAACTGTCCCTATTATTTCGTTATCGGCTTCAATAATAAGTTGCGACAAAGGTTCCTCTTTTAGCTTAGCTTGCAAACTTCCCTTATACACTGGGTATTCCTGAATAGAAAATGGAAAGTATGGCGCATCCCACTTTTTCCATTCAGGGTTTTCTTCTTTGTATATTTGTGAATATAAAGAATTTATATCTTTCTCTTCTATTTTTCTTACTATCACTTTTTTACCTTGTAAATATATCTGTTCCATATTGCCTCCTATGCTATCAAGTAGAATATTAGAATTTAATGTATCACTAATAATAACAATAATATATATTCTTCTGAAAAATCAAACACTAAATCTCACTTTGTTGTATAATATTGTAAAAAGATGACGGAGGGATTTGATGTTACACAAAACATCTCAATTTATGATAAAACTTTCATCGATTATTTTATCACTCTTACTATTATTAAATTTACCTTATTTATTTATCACTCAAGGGGGATTCACCTTTCAACCGATTCAATTTTTCAAACAGATTTTTACTATGTTAAAAGAGGTTTTCTCTCCCGAGTCTCTTATAGTTCTATCATCAGAAGCGAAGTTCGGTAATTTCAAAAAAACACCATTATTTCCAACCGTATTAGAACCTTACATATATTCATTTACTGTTTTGTTTGTAGCTTTCGTTCTTGCACTCTTTATTTCATCTAGCATGGCGTTTTTCTATTTTTTAGCAAAGGATTCTATCAAAAAGTGGATTAACAGATTTATTTTTGTATTAGAAGCTATCCCTGATATGATGATGATGATTTGCTTACAAATGTTTTTCATTTGGTTACTTCAGAAATTCGGGGAATCTCCTGTCACAATTATTTCTTTTAATGAAAATCGCGCTTATTTACTTCCTATTTTATCTTTAGCGGTTTTACCTACATTACAAATGTTTCGGATGATGATTTTATATATAAAAGAAGAACATGGAAAACAATATGTAGAAGTTGCTTACGGAAAGGGCCTTTCATCAAGATATATACTGTGCATTCATTTATTCAAAAATATATCTATTCATTTCTTCCACCATTTAAAAACAATTTTCGTTTTCTTACTTTCTAATTTGTTCATTTTAGAATTTATTTTTAATATGCAAGGTATCATTCAATTTTTATTTAGGAAGGCGTTTATTTCACCTCCCGCTACATTTATCATACTTATCATGATTATCTTACCGTTTTATATTATTTTTCAAATCACTTCTTTTATGATGAATAGGTGGCAAAAACAAATGAGAGGAGAAGTTATATGAGGTCTATTTGGAAATCAAAACGCTTTTTAATCGGATTCATTTATCTTTTTGTACTACTTACAGCTAGCTTTATTTATAGTTGGTTCTTTAAAGATAGCATACCAGAAGCACCTCTATTGCTTTACAATGACAATAATGAATTACTTGGCAAGGCACCCTTTTCACCATCTTTAATGCCACCTTTTGGCTCTGACCGTTTTGGAGAATCTATTTTCTTACAAATTTTAGAAGGAGCGAAATTTACAATTTTATTTGCTGTCGGAATTAGTTTATTACGTATTTTATTTGGGACATGTTTAGGTATCCTATTAAGTTTATACGCTGCAAAATGTAAAAGATTTTTCCAGGCATGTTCAGAAGTATTTTATTATATCCCAACTGTATTTATCGCATTTATACTCATCACACCGGTTAATATTGTAATTACATCAAATGCGGATCGGCTAAGTCCAAATATTCCATTTACACTTTATCAAGCTATCATACTCATTTTTATTGCTCTACCTACAATTTCTTTATATATTTCATCAGAAGTTGATGAGTTTATGAAGCAAGATTATATAATGAGCTCACAATTAATGGGGGCAAGCCGTTTTCATATTATAAAGAAACACTTGCGTGTCTTATTATTAGACCGAGCATTTGTTTTATTTATGGAGCATATTGTCCAAACACTCATACTTATGATCCATCTAGCATTACTTAACATTATAATCGGTGGGATACAACTGAAAGAAATGGACCAAGGTGAGTTCAAACCTGTTTCACTCTCAAATGATTGGGCAGGCCTTATTGGATTAAATCGTTATGAAATGAATCTTTCATTATGGATTATCTTTTATACACTCATCACATTCTTTATTACTATACTTTTCATTAAACTCATGACTATTGGAATACAAGATGCCCTAAAAACAAGAAGTTCACAAGCAGTAATGGTGCAACCTGTTCAAGACCAAAAAATATATGTAAAAAATAAGGATTCTTTTTCATTTGCTTCTTTAGAGGAAAGAAAACGTTCTTCGTTACATTTGTAAAAAAGTGATTAGACTAAAGTAAAAAATTAGAGGAAGTACGGAGTCGATATCAAAAACAAAGAAGAGGTAATCCTCTTCTTTATTTCAATTTCTTATGAAATGAATAACTAACTTTATCATATCCTTCACGTTCATAAAAACGATGTGCGTCAACCCGTGGAAAAGCTGATGTCAAAACAACAGAACTACATCCCTTTTCTGCTCCCCACTCTTCTATATATGATAATAACGCTTTACCATAGCCTTTTGAGCGATGGGCCCCCGCTGTAACAAGATCATATACAAAAACATGTTTCTTATTATAGAAATTCGTACATACCGCTACCCCTGCAAGGCTTACCACCTCATCTGCGTCATTACACAAAGAAAATAATTGATAGCGTTCCTCTTTCATCTGACGAAATAAAAATTGTGCTTCCTCTTTTGTAAGCGCAGTTCGTAATTGTTGTAAAACGGATAATACCGCATCTAATTGATCTTCTGATTTTATTTCCTTAACATTCATCGCGAATCTCCCCTAACTATTTATAAAATTTTCTAAATGTTATATTATTATTATAAATAGAGACTGCCCTTTCCTTAAGTGGCAGTTCATCCCTTTTTTATAAGGCCAGTTTTAAAGGAGAGCGCATGTAATGGATTTAACCATTCCTCTACAATTAGAAAGTAAAACACCCATCTATATACAAATTTATGACTACATGAAACAAGAAATCTTAAAGGGAACGCTCCCTGCCGGAACACGTCTCCCTTCTCACCGAAATTTAGCATTACAACTTGGTGTTAGCCGCATTACAGTCGAATCAGCTTATCAGCAGTTATCCGCGGAAGGCTATGTGGACAGTAAACCGAAGCGTGGTATATTTGTTACGGAAGTAGATGTAGATGTTATACCATATAAACAACATGCTCCATTTTACCAATTTGAAAAAAAACAAACAGAACCGCTCTTTTTTGATTGTAATCAAGGAAACATCGATCAAACAGCCTTTCCACTCTCAAATTGGAAAAGAGCCCTACAAGAATGTTTACTCCAATATGAAAACGAATTATTTACAAAAGAAGATCCACAAGGAGAATATATACTTCGTACTCACATTGCAAAATATTTGTATCATGCTCGCGGGGTTCATTGCACACCTAACCAAATTATTATTGGTGCTGGTACACAACCCCTTCTTTGGTTACTTATTCAATTACTTGGGCAGCAAAAATCATACGCAATCGAAAATCCTGGGTTTCACCGCGTAAAAGCTATTATTCAAAGCTGCAGTCTTCCTTTTCATCCTGTTCCATTAGATGAGCAAGGAATGAACATTTCATCTCTCAATAATTGCGATGCGAATGTTGCTTATGTTACGCCTTCTCATCAATTTCCATATGGCATGATTATGCCTTTATCAAGGCGGCTTGAGTTATTAAACTGGGCTAATGATCGCTCTGGTTATATTATTGAAGACGATTATGATGGGGAATTTCGCTACGTTGGAAAACCTATTCCCTCACTGCAAGGGCTTGATACAAATGAACGTGTTATTTACATGGGAACTTTTTCAAAATCGTTTTTACCTTCCTTAAGAATGGGCTATATCGTTCTTCCTAATCATCTTTTGGAAGTCTATAAAAACTTAGGCGGCATTTTTAAACAAACTGTTTCTAAAATACAACAGCTTGCTCTTGCTAACTTCATCCAAAAAGGAGATTGGGATCGGCACTTAAACCGCGTTCGTACATTATATAAGAAAAAACATCATAAACTAGTCAAATCACTTGTGAATCAAATGGGCACTGGTATTAATATACTTGGGGATCAATCTGGACTTCACATTGTACTACATGTTCATAACGGCATGAATGAACAAGAACTCATTCAATCAGCTGCTGAAAAACATGTAAAGCTTTACCCTCTATCCATATACGATCCAGTAAATATTTTGCAAGAAGAAGCTCATGTATTATTAGGTTTCGGAGGGATACCGATTGATGCAATCGAAACTGTTGTAACATTATTAAAAGAAGCTTGGTTTGCAAAAAAAAGCTGTTCCCTGCAGAAATAATTGCAAGGAACAGCTTTTTTACATGCCTAATCATTTGATGTTTGCCCTGAACGTGATGAGATACCTGGGCGTTTTACACCAGTTGTTTCCGTTGAATAAGAAGCTTCAATGATGGCACTTGAATCTACAGAGAGAACGAGATCTTTCATCTTTGGATAAATAAAACGGTTTGTAATACAGTAGATAATTCTCTGGTGCTCTCCTAAAAAACCACCTTCTCCATGTAGATACGTAACTGAAAGTTGTAACTCCTTCATAAGAAGTTCACCAATTTCTTTATTCTTACTCGAAATAATCATGACACTCTTGCCTTGATTAATGCCATCTAATATGAAATCAATCATCTTCGTAACAATATAGAAAATTGCAAGTGAGAACATTGCTTGCTCGATTGAAAACAAAATAGCGACAAATACAAAAATAACAGCATTTACAGCAAGTAAAAATGTACTAATCGGCACTTTAAAATGTTTGTTCATCCAGACCGCTAACATTTCTGACCCGTCAATTGCACCACCCATCTTCACAACAATTCCAACACCAATTCCAAATAATACTCCACCATACAATACAATTAGTAATTCAGACGTTGTGATAGCTGGAAATGGCTTCAAATAAATTAATCCGAGAGTTGTTACAACGTTGGCATAGGACGTACGAATAAAGAATTTTTTCCCCATTACTTTTGCAGTAAATAATAAGATAGGAATGTTAAGTCCTAAAAACACACCATAAAGCGGTAATCCAGCAACTTTATTCGCCATAATAGAAATGGCTGTTACCCCACCATCTACCAGTCCATTTGGTGCCAAAATCAGCTCCAATGAGCCAGCTACAATAATCGATCCAATTGTTAATAAAACATATTCAAATATTTTTTTCATTGATTACCCCCAAAACAGATATATTTTCTTAGTATTATCATACCAAAAATTCTCTATTTTTTCAAAGAAATGGCTTTATTTACACAAATTCGACACTAATTTGGAAATTTTTATATATTCTATTTCTAGATGATATATAATTATTTTATTGAATTTTTAGAGAAAAGGAGTTTTCTTATGTTACAAGGCCTATTTACCTCCCCTATCCTATCTATAGACACATTACACCCAGGTTATGAAGATCATGCCAGTGACGTCTGGCTCGTAAAAACAAAAACTGATGAGGTTATCGTTCGATCTTCTAAAATGAAAACAGAACCGAACAATGATTTTTGGTGGGGATGTAAACATCTATTTGGGATTGATCCAAGAAATGTACATATGTTAGAAACCATACACAAACAGTTACAGCAATACACAACGCTCCCAATCCCCAAAATATTACAGAAACATACATTAGAACGAGAATATGTTATTGTTGAGAAGTTAAACGGTCAAGTACTCAAATCATTTATAGAACAACCTAATTCTATCTTATATAACCTTGGAAAAAGATTAGCACAAATTCATCAGTATAAGGCAAATTATATCGGAAACCCTTCTGGAACTTTTCAAATTCCACTTCATAAGTTTCAAAAACATATAACAAACGTAAGTAAACAACTTGTGGAGATGTTTCACTCTAATAATTCTAAAATAAATGATTTATTCGTAGTATTTCAGTCACAACTTCAGGCACTACCAGTACCACAGGAAGCTACACTAGTTTTAATCGATATGGATCCAACTCAATTTTTAACAGATGGTGTAGTAATTACTGGATTAGTAGATACAGAAGCTTATGCGGTTGCGCCAAGAGAACTTGATTTTATTGGATTAGAATACGTATTTACTGAGAAAGAAGCTCATGCATTCCGACAAGGTTACGAAACAATTATGCCTCTTCCTAATTTAGAACAATGTAGGGCACCGTACCGATATTTATATCGATTATTATCCGTTCAAGGAAATGTGGGTTTAGAGGAGTGGCTACAACACCCCGTCTTCTTCTAAAATACTCTTAAGGAGATTACACTATGCAAATTCAAAAAAAGAAACGATTAACAATACCTGAAATACAGCACATCATAGATTTAGCTCATATTTGTAGGCGAAACGATGGCATCGATTATCCAGCAGATTTGCATGTCAATATTCTTAAGAATCGAAAAGAAAACCGGCTAAACGATTTTCTTTTTTATAACAATGAACAATTAATCGGTGTGTTAAACATGTATGAATTTGAAAGACCGACAAAACTTGAATTAACAGGATTTGTCCACCCTCATTTCAGAAAACAAAAAGTAGGAACTACTCTTTTACAAACGGCCATGGAAGAAATACAACAACGAGATGTTGATGAAGTCTTGCTCATCATAAACGGGGCATCAACATCTGGAAAAGAATTTGCCGAACAAGCTAACTTACCATACTTATACAGCGAGTACAGTATGGAGTTTCAGTTAGATACACAACAAACGACTATACAAAAACATACGATTGAGCTTATCCCTGTATCGACTGCCACATTTCTTACTCTTTTAGAAATATCTAGTAAAGCTTTTGGTGATTCATTGACAAATACATCCTCCTGGTTACAAAAAATAATGTCTTCTCCTACTCACCAAGTATATATTTCTCTCATCCATAAACAGCCAATTGGGACCATTACAGTAAATAAACAAAACGGATTTACTTCCTTATCCGGATTTGCTGTTCATCCTTCTTATCAAGGAAAAGGATATGGAAAAAGCATTTTGCAGTACATCGTACATCAGCTATTAACTGAGGGAAGAACGAAGATTGAATTAGAGGTTGAAACTAAAAACGATAATGCTCTAAAACTTTATAAACAGTGTGGTTTTGAGATTACAACAAGGTATGATTATTATAATTTACTAAATTGAACTACCCCCACCTCCACTTCGTTTAGAGGAGGGGGTCTTCTCGGTTAAAATGAATTAGTAAAGGACTGAATCTTAGCGATTCAGTCCTTTACTAATTCATTTGTTTCTTAATATATTCACAACAGTAGTCGTTTCATCATTTTCTTTATATACGCGTGGAATTCTTCGATCTAGCATACAAGTCACTTCATAGTTAATTGTACCCAATGTATCCGCGATTTCTTCTACAGAAATTTCTTCCTCACCTTGTCTACCGTAGAAAACAACTTCATCTCCTACTTGTACAGGCATTGCTTTTGTAACATCTAACATTAACTGGTCCATACAAACGCGCCCAAGAACTGGTACACGAATTCCATTAATTAACGCATGCCCCTTATTCGACAGCTGACGGTTATACCCATCTGCATAACCAATTGGAACAGTCGCAATCCATTCTTCTCCTGTTGTTACATACGTATTCCCATAACTTACACCACGATTTTTTTTCGCGTGCTTAATATGAGCCAGTTTCGACTTCAATGATAGTGCTGGCTGTAAAGAAACAACTGTATGATCTACTTCTTTCGAAGGATACATACCATAAATCCCGATTCCAACACGAACCATATTTTGAAATGTATTGCTTAGCTCCATTGATCCAGCACTGTTTGAACTATGGATATACGGAAGATGAATATCCATTTCCTTCGCTGTATTTACAGCTTTCTCAAATAAACTCGTTTGCATATTTGTATATGTTTTATTAATTTCATCAGCTGTAGAGTAATGTGTAAACATACCTTCTATTTCTATATATTTCATATTTTTTAGTTCTTCTAAAAATGGCGCAACCTCTTCTTCTTGTAAACCAATGCGACTCATTCCTGTATCTATTTTCACTTGAATATGCGCTTTCTTTTCAAGTTGCTTAGCAATTTCATTGATACCTTTTAGATCCTCTATTCTATATACCGTCATCATAATATCATACCCAATAGCATCTTTAGCAACATCCACTGGTGTATAACCTAAAACTAAAATCGGCACAGTAACTCCTGCTTCGCGTAGTTCGATTCCTTCATCTACAAAAGCAACAGCAAGTTGATTCACTCCTGCCTCAATTGCCGCTTTTGCAACTTCAACCGCCCCGTGTCCATACCCATTTGCTTTTACCGCTGCCATCATTGCAATATTTTTATCATTCACACGTTTTTTAAATTCTCTTACATTATGTTTTACAGCATCTAAGTTAACTTCAACAATTGTATCTCTTCCATATCTCGAACTCATGGGTCTAAACTCCTAACTCAATAATTGCTTTCCATTCTATTTCTCGTTTAATTATGACCTTTTACAATATAATACTTTTCATTTTCCTAGTCAAACTACTAGAATTTTCGGAATTTTGAATATGGTATAATACTCCTAAGACACTATTATATACGGAGATGAGGAGAATTACAATGTTTGTTCAAGCTGCATGAATCGACTTTAAGCCTCATCAAAAATAGATTCCTTGTTAATGAAAAGAGAAGAAATCAATCCTACGAAGAGTATTAAGCCTAGTAAAACAAAAGTCTGAGAATATCCACCAATATCCATAAGATAAATAGAGATAACAGGCCCTATACTTGTTCCTAAAAATAAAATGAAAGTATAAATTGAAACTGCTATTCCCCTTGATTTCCCACCTAACTCTCCGACAAGAGTGACCAATGCCGGGACAGATAAAGCAATTCCGACAACAAAACACACACTCATAATTATAAGAAAAGGAAGACTAGAAATAAACCCCAATGAACTTAAACTAAGAATGGCTATTAATAATCCTCCCTGAAGAACCTGCTTAACACCAAATCTCATTGTTAGACGCCCTGCAAGTGGTGAAATCAACATTCCAAATAATCCAGCTAAGCGAACGTAGAGAATTTGTTCTGCATATAACTGAAAGTTAGAAGAACTTAAATAGTTTCCTAAAACAGTATACATATTTACAAAAGCCATTAATAAGACAAATGCAATCATATAGCTTAATACTAAGTTTTTTTGCGTGAAGACCTTACCCATTTGTTTCACTGGTCCTAATATATCCGCGTATGATTGAGACGATTCTCCTCTTGGAAGAGCATAATAAATCCATAAAGCAGTAACTATATATACACTACTAAGAAGAAAAAACACCATATGCCATCCAAAATACTGACTAATTACAGCACTCATAACTTGACCTACAATTCCCGCTACTAAAAAACCAGTACTAACAAATCCTATGGTTGTAACCTTCTTTTCTACCGGAAACGATTCTACAACGTAAACTAACGCTACTGGAGAAAAAGTAGCTGCCGTTATACCTTGTAACCCGCGTAGCACAACAAGCCAAGATAGGCTATTGACTAAGCCCAATAATAAGGAAATAATCGCCAACCCAATTAGTCCAATCAGAATAACATTCTTTCGACCATACTTATCAGATATCGCACCAAATAGCAAACAACCAATCGCAAAACCGAGTGAAAACATACTACCAGTAATTGCAGATTGCGTTAATGAAACATGAAAAAAATCTGCGAATAGCGGAATCAATGGAATTGTAACATAAAGACTTGACATAACTGCCATACCCGACCAGCATAAAACAGCTGTCATTAACGCATAATTCTTTATAGAATTCACTTCTTTTGAAATTTGCAACTTGAATCCTCCTCTTTAGTAAAGTTGTCATTTAAATTCATACTGTTTACATTCCGCGCCTCAAAAGTGCCTAAAATAAAATCATAAAAAATTATTGCTTTTTACGTCCTCTACTTAACTTAACCCTTTTCAACTCCTTTACCGAAAATACAATATTGATTTAATTATTTCATCACCTCCTCTCATTTCGTTAGCCACACATATAGTTAGGTAACCTAACTATATGGCCGAATAAATAAGTTGATTTTTATAATCAACTTATTTACCTACCTTCTCCCACTTTCAATCGCATGTTTATTTGCATCTTATTTAATAATTTCTCTAATATTTGACGTTCTTCTTGATTAAAATCTTCCACCAATGATGCACACGAAGACCAAAAAGTTGGTAAGGAAAGAAAAACAAGTTCTTTTCCTTTCGGAGTAATCTTCACCTTTAATCTTCTGCGATCTTCAGCATGGTGGTACCTTACAATTAATGCGCGTTTTTCCATCCAATCTAATAATCCAGTGACTGAAGCGCGTGTAATTCCTAAACGGTTTGCAATAGCTGAAGGACTCATACTAGCTTCTTCCTCATTCGATTCAATTTCACGTAAAATAAACAACAATAAAAAATCTAATTTACTTTCAGAAATTCCAAGTGGCGCTAAATCCAGATCGACTGCATCCAAAACATCATCAGATGTCCATAGCATCAGTAAACCAAGTTTTGCTACGATTGGGTCCGTGTCTGCTGATACTGTCGTTTTTATCAACTTTGCATAAGGTTCTATCCCTAAAGGATGAGAATCGTTTTTTGAAGTCATTGCTCCCAGTCTCTCCTTTTTTCAATATCCTTCTCCAAAGTAATTAGTTTGACTAACTACTTTTTCATTATACTCATTTTTTCTATTTTATTGCAAGAACATCCTTATAAAAATTCCCTATAATTTAGACACCTTATCCAAGTTAGATGAAGCGTATCACCACCTAACTCTCTTACTTTCGCGCTACAAACAAAAAGTAATTCTTATTAAAAATAAGAATTACTTTTACTTAACAACACTATTTTTCTTCCACACTACCTTTCGCCTTTCCTCCGACACCCCAATGCGAACCCGGAATCTCATTTACTAGTACACGTACACGTTCAACATCTACATCCAAACTTTTTGCAACTGCATCTGTAACATTTGAAATGAGATTTTGAATCTGCTCCTGTTTTCTACCCTCAATAACTTGAATTTGTACAATTGGCATACCCATCTCTCGCTTTGCTCTTTATTCACAAAACATCGATACACTACCCAATCCTTCAAACTGCGCAATAATAGCGTCTCCAGTTTTGAAAGCAACCGCTTCAGATAATGCCCCACTTAGCACAATATCACCTTTTTTTAACCCTTCATTTTGTAATCCAAGTTTATTTACCGCCCAAGCAATTGCTGTTGCCGGATGTCCAAGTACAGCTGCCCCTGTACCAGTTGTCGCCGTTTTACCGTTTTTCGACATAACCATTCCAACATTAGCTAAGTCTATTTCCTGAGCGTTAATCCATTTGCTTCCTAATAGAAATTTTGAGGATGAACAATTATCTGCAATTACATCAGGCAATGTAAATTTAAAATTCAAATAACGACTATCAATAATTTCCAAAGCTGGCGTAACATATTTCGTTGCCTTTAATACATCATCCGCTGTAACGCTAGTACCTTGTAAATCATCTCCCATTAAAAAGGCAATCTCTGGTTCTACTTTTGGATGAATCAACGTTTCATACTGCACAGGTTCCCATTCAAACGCTAACATATCATGTAATAAATAACCGTAAATTGCTTCCTCAATCCCCATCATTTGTTGTTTCGCTTTACTCGTTAACCCAAGCTTTACACCAACTCGTTTGGATCCTTCTTTCATCTTTTGTTCAACTAATTGTTTTTGCAATATGTAAGCATCTTCTACCGTTAAATCCGGATGCTGATCTGTTACCTTTACTACTTCTTTTCGTTCCCTCTCCGCCTGAAGTAAATATTCAATAATCTCTGAATCCGCTCCTTTAACTAAAGCCATATTTTACACCCCCGTTTTTATCTTTGCTAATTCAGCTGCTACATCTAAAATCATATCTTCTTGCCCACCAACTACTTTTCTCTTGCCAAGTTCTATTAAAATATCACGAGCATCTACACCAAATCTATGAGCAGCTCTCTCAGCATGTAGTAAAAAGCTTGAATATACACCAGCGTATCCCATGACAAGACTACCTTTTTGAATTTCTTGTGGCCCTGGTAACAGCGGTGCAACAATATCCTCTGCCAAATCCATCATTTTATACAAATCTACATCTAGCGTATATCCCATCCGATCCAATACAGCTAACAATACCTCTGTTTGCGCGTTCCCAGCTCCAGCTCCAAGGCAGCGGACGCTTCCATCAATTCGGGTTGCTCCTTCTTCAATTGCAGTAATCGTATTCGCTACTGCAACAGAAAGGTTATTGTGGCCATGAAAGCCGATTTCGATATTTAGAGATTGACGTAATGCCTGGATACGTTCACGTACTTCATGAGGCAATAAAGCTCCAGCTGAATCTGTTACATAGACAGCTTGTGCCCCATAACTTTCCATAAGTTTTGCTTGTTCTACCAATTTCTGTATCGGTGCCGAATGTGCCATCATTAAAAAACCACACACTTCCATACCCAATTCTCGTGCAAAATGAATATGTTGAGCGGAAACATCCGCTTCCGTTACGTGGGTTGCTACACGAACAAGTCTTGCTCCAATGCTTTCTGCTTGTTTTAATTCATGGACAGTGCCAATACCAGGAATAAGTAACACAGCTACCTTTGACTGTCTACATTCTTCCACTGCCGCTTCAATGAGTTTCATTTCATCTACTAACGATTTTCCATATTGCAAAGTGGAACCACCTAATCCATCCCCATGACTAACCTCAACATAATGCATACCAGCCTCATCTAACGACCTAGTTACAGACCGAACTTGTTCCTCTGTAAATTGATGCCTCATTACATGACTTCCATCACGCAAACAAACCTCAGTTATTTTGATTGGCATATCACTATTTCTTTTCACTCATCACACCTCGCTTCTGCTCTCCAATTATTCGAGATGCAAATCCTTCACCAACTTTTAATGCCGCTGCTGTCATAATATCTAAATTACCAGCATACGGCGGAAAGTAATCTCCGGCTCCTTCTACCTCTAAAAATACAGTCACACGGTTCCCATCAAACATCGGTTCCTGTTTCAAAGAATATCCTGGAACGTATGACCTAACTACTTCAACCATCTTACAAATCGCTTGCCCAATAATGAATTCATCCATATGCTTAACTTCGCAATATACTGTATCTCTCATTAAAATAGGAGGATCCGCAGGATTTAATATAATAAGTGCTTTCCCACAGTCTGCTCCCCCAACCTCTTCAATCCCACGCTTTGTTGTAATCGTAAATTCATCAATATTTGCCCGTGTACCTGGACCTGCACTTAAACTAGAAATCGTAGCAACTATCTCCGCATACGCAACGTCCGCTACTTCATTGATTGCATGAACAATTGGAATTGTTGCCTGCCCACCACATGTAATCATATTGACATTTCGCATTTCTACATGAGTAGCATCTTGTATAGCTGGACAAACAAATGGACCACATGCTGCAGGGGTCAAGTCAATCACTAGCTTCCCTAACTCTCTTAAAACTTCCGCGTGACGAATATGAGCTTTGGCTGAAGTTGCATCAAATATAATATCCGCTATGCTAGGATTCTCAATAATTGCTTGTATACCATTATCAAAAATCTCATATCCTTCTTCCTTCGCTCGCCTTAATCCATCTGATTCAGAATCTATCCCTATCATGGCAGTCATTTCAATTACTTCACTTCTTCTTAATTTACACATTAAATCCGTACCGATATTTCCGGAGCCTATAATAGCCGCCTTCACTTTCCCCACATATATCCCCTCCTTTTCACACAACTATAAAACTATACAAATTTAATAGAAACCGAACCAAGAGATCCGAAATCGGCTTGAATTACATCATTACATTGAACTGAAACAGCGCCCGATAATGCACCTGGCAAAATTAATTCCCCTGCCTTCAATGAAATATGAAATTCACTAAGTTTATTCGCTAGCCAAGCAACCGCTTGTGCAGGATGTCCTAATGCCGCTGCTCCTGCTCCAGTAGCAATTAAACTATTATTTTTATAGAGCGCCATTCCAGCCGTACGCAAATCTACTTCAGATACATTGGACATCTTTTCACCAACAACTACTTTTGCAGAAGAACCATTATCTGCTACTGTATCGACAAGCTTAATCTTCCAATCTGCAATACGACTATCAATAATTTCAAGTGTAGGTACAATATATTTCGTTGCCATTAGCACATCTACATATGTAATATTAGGTCCACTTAAATCCTCAGCTAAAACAAATCCAATTTCCGCTTCTACTTTTGGAGATACAAACGAATCTACCGAGATTACACTTCCACTTTCTACTTTCATATCATCTAGTAAATGTCCGTAATCTGGTTCATCTACCCCAAGCATTTGCTGCATTGCACTACTCGTAAGTCCAACTTTCTTCCCAATCACTGTGCGGCCTTGTCTTAACTTTCGTCCCACTACTTCGAGCTGAATGTTATACGAATCTAAAACTGATAGATTTGAATACCTTTCCGTGAAAGGCGAAATTGGTCTACACGTTTGTTCTGCCTGTATAAGTTCATCTGCTAATTCCTTTATTAACACTTGCATTTATCTCACCTCATTTTTAAAATCTATATTTAGAACACATCAGTGGAAATACCATTCCACTGATGGAACATTCATTTTCCCCCGCTATTCGCAGGCAGTAAGACCCCCACCTCAGGTTTCAGAGAGAAGCAAAAAAGATAGGCGGGGGATAACTGCTCGTAAAAGCCCGATTGGTGAAGCCCCCACTGATGGAAGTTTCACTTTATAATTTCATCGTAACTGTCTTTGCTTCTGTATAAAATTCAAAACTATGGCGTCCACCTTCTCGGCCAATACCACTTGCCTTAGAACCACCAAATGGAGTACGTAAATCTCGCACATACCAACAATTAATCCATAATAATCCCGAATCAATTTGCGAAACAACTCGTTGTGCTCTTCTAAGATCATTTGTCCAAACAACTCCCGCTAAACCATAAATAGAATCATTTGCGATACGAATTGCATCTTCTTCTGTTTTAAATGGTATAACAACTAAAACTGGACCAAAAATCTCTTCTTGAGCTACACGCATACGATTATCGACATCATATAATATAGTCGGTTCATAAAAGTTCCCTTGTGCTAAACTCTCGATTCTTTTTCCGCCGTGGGCTAATTTTGCTCCTTCTGAAAGACCTATTTCCACGTACTGATCAACTGTTTCTAGATGTGATTTCGAAACAAGCGCTCCCATATCTGTATCTTCATCAAGAGGATCTCCCACTTTTATGTTTTTCACCGCTGTTACAAATTTCTCTAGAAACTGTTCATATACGCTTTCCTGTACAAGTAATCTTGAACCAGCTAAACAAATTTCTCCTTGATTCCGATAAATTGCTTCAATCGATCCTTGTACTGCTTCATCTAAGTCAGCATCTTCAAATACAATGTTTGCTGATTTTCCGCCTAATTCTAATGAAACTGGTATTAAGTTTTCTGAAGCATTCCGCATAATTGTTTTCCCTGTATTACTTTCCCCCACAAATGAAATACGTCTTACAGACGGGTGCGTCGTCATTTTCGTTCCTACCGTACTTCCTGGCCCTGTAATAATATTCAGTACACCTGGAGGTAGCCCGGCCTCATTCGCAATTTCACCAAGCATGACTGCACTTAGCGGCGTGTAAGATGCTGGTTTCACAACTACTGTATTACCAGCGGCTAGTGCAGCTGACGCCTTCCACGTCATCTGCATAAATGGCAAATTCCAAGGAATAATTAAGCTCGTTACTCCTGCTGGTGCGTATTTTGCATATGACATAAAGTTATGCTTATCATAATGTTCATGTACTATATACTTTGCCATCTCGGCAAAGAAACGAAAATTATGTGCAGAACGCGGAATATCAAAACCACGACTTTCTTTTATTGGCTTTCCGACATCAAGTGTCTCTATATACGCTAATTCATCTACTTTTTGCATAATCAAATCGGACATTTTGCATAAAATAGCTGAGCGCTCTTCCACAGGCATTTTACTCCAGATACCACTTGTGAATGTACGCCCCGCTACGTCTATTGCTCGCTTAGTATCCTCTTCATTTGCTTGTGCAACAGAGGCAAGTTTTCTATTTGTCGATGGATTGAACGTATCGAACGTTTCGCCGGACATCGCATCGACATATTGACCATCAATAAATAACTTCGCATCTTTTACTTTCATTTTTTCAGCTAATAGTTCTTTATTCACACTCTTTACCTCCTACTCTACAATTTCTAAAACCATCTCGATTTCAATTGTTGTATTATTCGGTAGTTGAGCCATTCCAACAGCGGAACGAGCATGCTTTCCCTTTTCACCAAAAACATCTACTAATAAATCGGATGCACCGTTCATCACTTTTGGCTGATCAATAAAATCTTCTGTACTATTTACAAATCCAAGTAACTTCACAACTCGTTTCACCTTATTTAAATCACCGAGTTCATTCTTTACAACGCTTAATAAGTTCAACATAGACCGCCTAGCTGCCTTATATCCATCTTCTATTGATACATCTTTACCTAATTTCCCATGGTACTGGTCAACACCTTGTCCAGCAGTAAACAATAAGTTTCCGACCCTTACACAACTTACATAATTACCTACCGCTGGACGAATAGCTGGTAGTGTGAGTCCCATTTCATTTAATTTACTCTCTGGTGTTTGTGCTTTCTGCATATACTACACCTCTTTTTTTCATATCAACATTTAAGAAACTCGCTGCATTTCCGCCAAGCATAGCTTCCTTTTGCTCCTCTGATAAATCAAGTGTCTCGTCAATTACTTTACCTGGCTGAATTTCTCGTAGTAAAAACGGATAATCCGACCCCATAAAAATCTTTTCATGTCCAAATCGCTCTATCATATATTTAAGGTTGATAGGATCATAGTTTAAAGAATCGAAGTAAAATTTCTTTGCGTAATGGCTCGGAGGATATGTAGTTAATCTCAGATGTGGCCATACTTGCCACCCTTGATCTAATCGCGGCAAAATATATGGAAAAGAACCTCCACCATGAGCAAAGCAAATTTTTAACCTAGGAAACTTCTCCATTATCCCGCCCCATATAAGTGTAGCTGCGGCAAGAGCCGTTTCACTTGGCATCCCAACTGTATACATAAAATTATGATGCGGCATTCTATCTCGCCCTAATGTTTCCCACGGATGAATAAAAATTGGAACCTGCCATTTTTCAGCCATCCGGAAAAACTCAATAAATGAAGGATCATCTAAATTTTTCCCATTTACATTCGTTCCAATTTCGATTCCATGTAAGTTTAATTCTGTTATGCATCGCTCCATCTCACGAACTGCCGTTTCTCCATCTTGCATTGGCACTGTTCCTAATCCAACAAAACGATCTGGATATGCCAAGACGGTTTCCGCAATAAAATCATTTTGAATACGCGCCATTGCTTCAGCTTCTTCTGGTTTTGCCCAATAGGAAAATGTAACAGGAATTGGTGATAATACTTGTATATCAACACCTTCACGGTTCATATCTTCAATTCTTTTCTCCGGGCACCATACTTGATCTGTCACATCGCGAAAGTTTTTCCCACCAACCATAATCGCAGCACCACATGTACAAGTGCGATTTAATATCGGCCAACGTCCACCACCAAACTTCTCCTCAAAATCCGGAAATGTTTCAGGAATAATATGTGTATGAAAATCTATTCGCACTTCCATTCCTCCACTTCCTCTGGCATAATATGTCCGCAGTTTTTACACGCACGAATTTCTTTATTTGAATTAAAACTATGAATCGCTTCTTTCACTTGTTTTTCAATATCGGTTAATTGAACCCGTACGCGATGCATTTCATGATTACACTCATCACAGAACCAAACAAAATCTTCAAGTTCTCCTTGGTTACGTTTCCTTTCAATTACTAATCCATATGTGTTTGCAACGCGGTGCGGTGAATGTGGCACCATGGCTGGTAACATAAACACATCTCCTTCTTTCACTGTAACAACTTCACGTTTCCCTTCTTCCGTAATACATTCCACATAACATTCGCCTTTTATTTGATAAAAGAATTCATCTGAAGGATCAACATGAAAATCACGTCTTCTATTTGGCCCTCCTAAAATCATGGCAATAAACTCTGAGTCTTGCCAAATTACCTTGTTATTTACCGGTGGTTTCAATAACTCTTTATTTTCATCAATCCATTTTAGTAAATTAAAAGATTGTAATGTTTTTGACATGTTTTTTCCTCCTTATAATTCATTCGCTTATATTGTTTTAAGAGGCCATCCTAATAAGGGTTGAGGCCTTTGTAATTCTCCTTGAAATAAGTGATTCCGTATCCTCGTTGATGAAATTCGTTCACCTTCTTCGCAGCAAACCTCTTCGACGATAGAAACATCAAAGTATTTCATCAGTAGCTCTATATCACCCTCGCGATTTTTTCCAAATCGAAAATCTTCTCCGACATAAATTTCAATTGGGCATAATCTTTGTAATTCTTGAATAAAGTAACTAGCCCTTCTCGTTACATACAACTCATCAAAACGAATAACAATTACATGTTCAACACCGAGCTCCTGAAATCGATTTAACTTCTCATTAATTGGCGTTAGCACTTGTGCTCCCTGAAAATAAGAACGTGGTGATGGATCAAATGTATACACGACATTTGGAATCTGTAACTCTTTCCCTTTCTCCACCGCGTTTCTAATAACGGTCTGATGTCCTTTATGCACACCATCAAAAGCACCAATAGAAACAATCGATTTTTCCAATTCAGGTACACTATAATCATGTATATAAATGATTCTCACCTCTCTTTTACAGTTATGATTAAATGTCTAAATAACCAAATTCCTTTGAAATTAAATTTGCAGTATTCATCACACTTCGAATCATGACTTGACGATTGCTTCCTTGCATATACGTTTTCGGACCAACAATATTAAGAGCAGCAATGGTTCTCCCGGTGTAAGAACGAATAGGAGCCGCAATGCCATATAATCCATGTTCATTTTCGTTATCACTTATGGAATAACCTTGCTTACGAATTGTCTGTAACTCTTCTTGAAATCTCTTCATACAAGTAATTGTATTTGGTGCTCGAGGCAGCAGCCCATTTTCTGAAGTATACTCTAAAGAAGAAGGGTTAAATGAAAGAAGAACTTTTCCTGTACTTGTGCAGTATGCAGGTTTTCTTGATCCGACATGAGTTGATATTTGAACAGAATCCTTTGATGAAATTTTCAAAATAAATACAACATCTCCACGGTCAAACATACCGATATGTACCGTCCCATTAAATTTCCTTACAAGTTCTTCAACGATTGGAATTGCCCCGCTATAAATCTCTTGTTGAAACATCACTTGATTGCCCCACTCCAACAATTTCCATCCCAGTCGATATTTTCTCTGCTCATCTCGAATTAACATTCCTTCTTCACACAATGTACGGACAAGATGGTGAACTGTACTCGGGTTCATATTTAATTTTGCAGCAATTTCAGAATTTCCTAACACCGGCTCACCACTCGTAAAACAATTTAGAATTTTACAAATTTTACTGATAGATGCTATCACAATAACTTACCTCCTCTATTCCAGTTACATATTTTCCGGTTCATATATAGCTAAAACATGTAAGAAGATTTACATCCTAACAGTAAAATTCTTGTTATCTATTTGCCACTCCTTCCTTTTTTATTTCAAAATGTAAGCGTGATCATTTTATTGTCACCTTAATGGATTTCCAGATAATTCCGTTCGCAAGGCACTGTCCACAAGTGACAGCGATTGTTGTTTTTTGTACGCATTATAAAACATGCCCATTTTTCTCACTGGATCACCAGAATAATAACGCTCATATTGTAATAGGCGTTGTCCAAACGCTTCACCGCATAAGTCCCAAGCTAATTTAAATAATCGAACGCGTTCCTCAGAAGATACCCCTTCACGCCCGATATAATATTTATACATATCCTCTTGAATCTCTGGATTCATAAAGTCGGCACCTGTTGGCGACATTAGTAGGCCACCAGCCCCAATGGTTTGAATAATTTCAATAGCACGTGGATACATTTTAGGTAATAAGCTACGTATTGTATCAAGCGGTAGTCTCGCAGGAACAGCTTCACCATATGCATTCGTTTCATACTCATATTCTGCTACTTGCAAGAGTGCACGGATTGTTTCTACATCTTGTATTAATTCTGCTAACTGATTTTGTACATTTAAAAAGCCGTCTACTCCAATTGAATCTGCTAGTTTTATAGCCACTTCTGCTGCAAAAGAAAGTTTCACTAATCCTCTTACTCCTGATTGATGTGCTGGTTGATGACCAATTCCTGTTTTTGGATACAGCTGATTTCCAGCCTCTACACTTTGATAGATAAACACTTTATCCCACGGAATAAACACATTATGAAATACAAGGAGTGCATCCATTTCTTCAAACCTTGATGCAAGTGGATGATCAAACAAGGATCGTTTTCCATCTTGCATTGGCTCGCGACAAAGAATCCTTAAACCCGGTGCATCAATAGGAACTGCAAAAGAAATTGCATGACGTTCATCACCCGGCTTAAAACTTGGATAAGAATAAATGATTACCTCATCTGTAATTGGTGCAAGTGTCGCTAACATCTTAGCTCCGCTTACATACATTCCCTCTTCTGTTTCGTTCACTACACCTAAATGCATCGTTGCATCTTCTTGCTGATGTGAGGCTTTACTTCGATCATTTTGTGGATTGATAATCGCATGTGTTAAAAACAAATCTTGATCACGTATATGTTTATAATAATTTTTTATATTAGTCCCCCATGAGGAATCAAATTTTTCAAAAAACCATGCATTGCTCGCCATTGAAGTAACTGTAACATTTAAAAAATCTGGTGTTCTGCCCATTAAACCAAATGTAGCCTTTGCCCATACTTCAAACAATTCGCGGCGTGCTTTTAAGGCCTCATAATTTTTGGGCACTAAAAATGCATTCGAAACCCGCTCTCCTGTCTCTTCGCATATATGGGTAATCTTGTCCTGATACTCTGGATCGTGCTGCATATCATATAATTTAGCAATTTGTAAAATCGGTTCCCGAAAAACATCTTCATTCACAACATCGGTTATTCTTCTTCCACCAATCCAAATTTCAGGATTTCTTGCCTTTAATCCTTCAATATACTGAGCCCCTGTTCGAATCGCCATTTTTACCCCTCCAATATATACATTTTGAAGTTTACTATACAAATAAGTTTAGAAATTCTGTCACCTTTTTAAATTAACAGAATTTTAAATTATTATAAACCAATCTCAGCTCAAAACTACTGCCTTATTT
This sequence comes from Bacillus pseudomycoides DSM 12442, assembly GCF_000161455.1. Lineage (GTDB taxonomy): Bacteria > Bacillota > Bacilli > Bacillales > Bacillaceae_G > Bacillus_A > Bacillus_A pseudomycoides. Next base: position 1,851,966 of record NZ_CM000745.1, on the reverse strand, counting down.
CACATTATGAAATTCTAGTAAAATTTTTAAGGGACATGTAAAAAAGGAACAGTTCCCTGTTCCTTTCACATCATTCATTCACCTTCTCCGCATCCCAATAATATTTACTAAATGCTTCAGTTAACACATCAATTGTGTTATATAGCTCTTCTAAAGTATTATCAACGCCACCAACTTCGATAAGCATGGCATTTTTCGATAAATCTTGATTATAGACTCCATTTCCATCCTTTTTATACTTTGGAAAAATCCCTCTACTTAACCCATAATAGTTTTCATCTAAATACGAATTTATCGCTCTTGCAATCTTTTCATTAGCAGAACGCCCTGCATTTTCCATCCCTATTATAAAATATAACCTCGCATAGGATTTGCCATTAATCACTTTTGTCGTAACATTCTTCCGCTGATCGTCCCTGTGAATATCAATTGGAAACATAATCTTATCATTTTGTGCCAAGGCTTCTTTCACATATCCATGAGATGCGGTATATGCTTGATACCATTTCCATTTCTTATTCGCCAATAAATCACCCATGTTTGTTTTGTCATGAAGAACCGGTATTCCCTGCCCTTCCAACTGTTCTTTTAGACGCTCTCCCAAAAGCGAGACATTTACATCCGGACTTGATGGACTCTTCGCCCCAGGTAACAATGGATAAAAGGACTCCCAACTATGCGTGTGATAAATATATACAGCTTTTTCACCTTTTGCATCGTTTTTATTTTTTTGTACAGGATTCTTTTTGTCTGCTTCTGTGACTTTATCTTTCGCTACTTCCCGTTCTTTCGTTACCTCTTCAATCGGTACACTAGATTCATTCGGAATATTCGTATAGTCCGTTCCTTCTCCAGCTACGATAATATTAGAATAGTACTTTGACATCCCCGGTACTTCTTTGCCAACGAACGTTCGTAAATCATGTATTTTCAGATCTGTTGTGATAGAAAACAATAAATTCCCAACAGACTCTCGTTTATTTGTTTTAAAATAATCCGATGCAAAATAACGATTTTCACTCTCAAACATTTGAATAAATCCTTGCATTGATACTTTTCCAAACCACTGACTCGCATAATAAGATTTCATAGTATGTAAAAGCGAGGTCACAATAGACGCCGCCACTATCACTACAAATACATATGATAAAATTAAAAATAGAAATTTCTTTCCATGTATACGAGTTGCATACTTTTTCAATGTATCACCTTCTTTATCATTTTAGGTGAGAAGCCCCCACCTCAAGGAACGTGAAGGGCACAGACCAATGAGTAAGTGGTGGTAGTTCAAACATGGATATGTACAAGCTTTATGTAATATATATTTACTAGACTTTTAAATTAGACCTTACATACTAGAATTCCATTTTCAATTTGTGTTGCACCCAAGTTTAAGTGTAAGTTAAAAATAATGTCTTTTCTTACCTAGCCCACTTAGAACAAATATAAATGATATACAAATCTTCAAAATATCTACAGCCCGTTTTGTACAATCCTCCCTAATTGAACTACCCCCACCTTCACTTCGTTTAGAGGAGGGGGTCTTCTCGGTTAAAATGATAAAAAAAGAGAAATGGCAGCCCATTTCTCTCTCATTAGTTATTGTTCTTTCGATGTATCCGACGAAGGTGATTTCTTCGCTTGTTTTTCTTTAAAAATTTCACCGATTGCACCAAGTGTGCCAAGTGTTTCAATTGCATTAGATGGGATGAAGATCTTATTTGCTGGTCCTTTTGCTACTTCAGCTAACGATTCAAATGATTTATAAGCAAGAACGCGTTCATCTAAGTCCGCTGCACGTATTAATTCGATTCGGTTTTGTTCTGCTTTCGCAATCGTTTCAATTGCTCTTGCTTCCCCTTGTGCTTCTAATTCTTTCGCTTCTCGTATACCTTCTGCTTCGCGAATACGCGCTTCTTTATCCCCTTCAGCCATCAAGATTTTACTTTGTTTTTCCCCTTCAGCACGAAGAACTTTATCTTGTTTAGCCGCTTCTGCTTCTAGAATAATCGCACGCTTATTACGCTCTGCTTTCATTTGTTTTTCCATGGATACCTGTACATCTTTTGGTGGATTAATATCAACAACTTCCACACGTTCAATACGAACGCCCCACTTCTCTGTTGCTTCGTCAAGAGCTAGACGAATTTCTGTTGAAATCTTTTCACGCCCTGATAATGTTTCATCCAGCTCCATTTTACCAATGATTTGACGCATTGTTGCAGATGTAATATTACGAACACCATATTCATAGTTAGAAATACCATATGTCGCAAGTTCCGGTTCAACGATTTGATAGAAAATTATTGTATCAATTTCTACCTGTACGTTATCTTTCGTAATTACCTTTTGTGGTGGCACATTTGTTTGTTGAATACGTAAATCATGGTATACACGTATACGATCTACAATTGGGATTATTAGATTTAACCCTGGCTGCATGATGCGTTGGAATTTACCAAATCTTTCAACCACACCTACCTTTTGTTGGGGCATGATTTTAATTGTTAACGCGATAAATACAATGACAATTAATGCAAAAATAATCGTTAATGTTAATGCTACCATTTTTATTCACTCTCCCTTTTCACATATAAAACAGTGCTGCTCCTCTTTATAACAATGACTCTTTCCCCAGTAGAAATAGGAACATCCGAAATAGCAGTCCAAGTATCGCCATCCACTTTCACGATCCCATTCCCTTCACTTGTAATCGCTTGCAGGATAATTCCTTTTTTACCAGCTAATTTATCGACAGTATCGATAAATCCTTTTGCCTCTCGAAAATTTTTAGAGATTCGTTTCGTAAAGAAAGTCAATGTTAAACTTACAATTGCTCCTACAACAACTTGTAAAAATAGTGCATCTGGAGCAAACAATGCAATAAGACCTCCGACAACCGCTCCAATTCCAAGCCATAACATGTAAAAGGTAATCGATAACATTTCTGCTATAAATAAAATACCGGCTATAATAAACCAAACTACCCATCCAGCCATATGCAACCCTCACTTTCTTTTTTATTTTCTATATGTATATGAAAAAAAAGAATTGTTTATCACGTCCTCCTAATTAAGGCGAGACGTTTCATCGGAAGCTACTATACATATTCACTGTTATAATGAGTATTATTAAAATAGTATATTAATATATTCTTTATTATACATGAAAATCCCTGTATAAAAGTTACAAAAAATAAAATTCTTTCAAAAATTTATTCCACGAATTATGATTACTATAAAGAAATATGTATTATTCTTTGAGTGGAGGTACCAATATTGCACCAACAATCGCTATCCTTTTATTGGTTTTCTAAAATGTGCATCACTCTTGCTGAAGTTGTTTACATAATGATTCTTACTACTCATATTTATATAACAACCAAATCAGCTACTATCACAGCTCTTTTTCCATTATTACGAGTTATTACAAGTTTTATTGCGAGTACATCCGCACCACTTTTAATGAACCGTTTTCCATCTTATTCATTGCTCTTTACATTGCAAGGCGTTAAGACTTTCTTTTTTATTCTTTTAACTGCATTATTTCCCTTACTATCATCTAACATCATTGCCCTTCTTGCTTTTATTATTCTCATTTCATTATGCGAAGGTTGGAGTTCTCCTTTATTATACGCTGTTATTCCACGTCTAACATCACAAGAAAAGTTAGTAAAAGTAAATAGTGTCTTTTCCTTTTCAACACAAATTGTTCAAGCAGCTGCTTATTCATTCACAAGTGTAGTGGTCTTATTGATTGGTGCCACTTCTACACTTATGATAAACAACGTATTAATGATTTTGGGGTGTATTGCATTATATGTTTCATTGCGCGCTATACAAACTGAACAAACAATAGAGAAATCCTCTTCCAAATCAGCTGTATTAATAGAAGGATGGAAACTTTTATTTCAGCATCCCTCCCTCCGTATAGTTACATATATGGACTTAATTGAAACTTTTGCTGGAACGATATGGATTGGTGGTATTACTATGGCTTACGTAACGACTGTTCTTCATAGAGGAGCAGAATGGTGGGGTTATATCAACACAAGCTATTATTTCGGAACATTAATTGGTGGGCTATTAGCATGGCGAATGAGTACATATATTCAAAATAACTTAATACGCTCAATGGCCTTAGGATCACTTCTATTTAGCGTGCTTACCTTCTTATATGGCATAACAAGCAACGGATTTATTGCACTGTTTCTTTGTGTTCTAATGGGACCTTCCTATCAAATTCGAGATATTTCCCAAACAACCGTTTTACAATCAAGCGTACCACCATCTCTATTATCAAGAATGTATACAGCTCACGGTACACTTACTTCGGCTGTTTCAGGACTTTCTATGCTATGCGTTGGCATTATTACCGATATGTTCGGTGTCCGTACTATATATATCATTGCTGCTTTTCTAATTTTTTGTTCTGCTTGTTTATCTTTTATTTTGTTAAAACATACAAAACAGCAAGAAAAAGACATTTCTCTTTAAGTTCACAGAATGCAAAAAGGATAGGTTACCCTATCCTTTTTGCATTCTATTTACGATAAATTTGGAATTCGTCTATGTTTTGTAGCTTGTTCAAATGCATATGCAAGCTTAATTAAAGTCCCTTCACTAAAAGCAGTACTTGCAAAAGTGATTCCAAACGGTCTTCCGCTTTTCATATATCCAGCCGGTACTGCTATGGAAGGATAACCAGCTTTGGCACATATTGTTGATCCTATATATGAAGGGAAGAGAATTGCATCAAGATCATATTTCTTTAACGCAAAATCAATTCCTTGTTCCTGGGAAAAATATAAATCTTCTAATTTTGCATTTAAGTATTCAGGGTTTCTTAACGTATTAGAAAAATCCTTTCCAAACTCCAACCTACTTTGTCCATATTTTAATGCTTTCTCTTCTATATTTTTATTAAATGCAATTAATTCAGAGATAGAATGGACTGGAATATTGGAAGGTAACTTGGAAAGATAATTATCTAGACTATGTTTTAATTCATACGATGAGACTCTCCAACTCCACTCCCTATGAAAAGATGGAATTTCGATATCTTCTAATACTGTTGCTCCTTCATTACGCAGTACTTGTATAGCATTCTGAAATAGTTCCTCATCATACTCTCCAGATTCGTAATAGCTTTCAGAGGCTTTGTTAAATACTCCAATTTTAGCACTCCTTAAACCATTAGAATCTAAATAAACCATATAATCTTGTTGAGCTCTTCCTTCACTTTTATAAGTTGCAGGATCAAGCTGGTCTATTCCTGTTAGACTCCCCAATAAAATTGCCGCGTCAGTTACTGTTCTAGCAAAAGATCCCGCTGTATCTTGCGAATATGTAAAAGGTATAATCCCCTTGCGACTTACTAAGCCAACAGTAGGCTTAATACCAACTACAGAGTTCTGAACTGCTGGACTTAAAATAGAGGCATCTGTTTCTGTTCCAACAGATAAAACGGTTAAGTTGGCAGCAACCGCTACGGCCGATCCTGTACTTGAACCACCAACAAAAAGGTCATCATCACCTGATCCATATGGATTAATGACTTGTCCACCTCTTGAACTATATCCAGCCCACATTTCAAAAGACATTCCATTCGCTAATTCTGTCATATTCGTCTTACCTAATATGACTGCACCTGCTTCACGAAGCTTTTCAACAAGAAATGCATCATGATTACTCCTATAGTTTTCAAGCGCAATTGTTCCTGCACTTGTATGCATTGAATCATTTGTTTCAATATTATCTTTTAAGAGAATAGGAATACCGTGCAAAGGACCTCTGACACCCTTTATTTTTCTTTCATGATCTAATCCTTCTGCGATAAAAATTGCATCTGGATTTATTTCTAAAATAGAATTTATTTTCGGACCGTCTTGGTCATACTTCGCTATTCTATGAAGGTAATACATAACTAACTCTTTCGAAGTAAGTTCCCCATTTTCCATCGCTGTTTGTATACCATGAATTGTTAATTCTTTTCTTAGTAGTTTATTGAATTGAATCTCCATCTGATTTCTCCCCTTACAAGTTGTTTCCTAGTTTCAGATCTTATCTTATTACTTATTAACTTTAATCATTGCCTTGTCTCCTCATTTCGACAAATTCACATCTGTTTAAACATTTCGTCTACCATACATAAAAACCTTCAAACAAAATAAAAAACGCCTTAGACGAATAAAACTATCTAAAACGTTGTTAACAATCACATATATTCTCTTCCTATTTTCAAACTCTCTTTTATTTCACATACACGTCCTCTAATAAATGTACAAATTCACCTTGATTCCCTGCTAATACAGGACACTTTGCTATATCAACCCATTCATAACAAAATGTTAGGCCCTCATCTTCCTCTCCTGCACTTACTATATGTTCCCACATATCTTTTACATCTGTTAATAATGAAATGTGAAAGAAGTGACGCTTTTGATACTCCTGTTTTTCTTTCATATAGATGATATAATCATCAATGAAACGTTCTATACATAAATGACGAAGTCCAGACTCTTCTATTACTTCACGCAGTACTGCTGCTTCTAATTTTTCTCCTTCGTCAACTGTGCCACCTGGGACCTGTATACCTGCTTCTGGTATATCACGATGAGTAAAAACAAGCAACTGCATAACTCCTGCTTTCTCCCTTGTAATGTATGCATATACTTTTTTCTTATATAACATCGTCATCTAATCCGTCTCCCCTCAATTCATTACTTCATCGCTTCCTCTAAGGTGAGTTGATTTTCATATAGATATGTCGCTTGTGGATTCCCTACATAACGTACGTGCCACGGTTCATACCGATAACCCGTAATGGACTCCTTCTCTTTTGTATACCGAATGACAAAACCAAATCGATGCGCATTTTGAGATAGCCATTTCCCTTCTTTTGTATCTCCAAAAACAGACTCTAATTGGAATTTAGCTGATTGTGATGTAATATCCATTGCGAGTCCCGTTTGATGTTCACTCGTTCCTGGAACAGCACTAGACATTGCTGTTTTTGCTTCTCCATCTTGAATCTTATACATTGTATTTAATGCTTTTTGCCGATCAAAAGACCGGTATCCAGAAACTGCAAAAAGAAAAATCCGCTCCTGATCTCCTTGCTCGAACATTTTTTCAAGTGCCTGCGCTGCTTCTTTCCTCATCTTCTTTTTCTCTTGATCACCTTCACTCGAATAACGCACTTTTGGAATAACTAAATCTTGTGGCTTATAACGATCTGGTAGCCGTCTGCTTTTATTTACAAGTACAAGTACGGAATCAGGATTATTGACAACCGCAAGATCTCCTTCCATTTTGGCAATAGTTTCTTGTGCTTTTGGAAATACAACGCTACTATTCACCTCTTGTGCCTGTTTATCTTTATACATTTTATAATTAATGCTTGCCACTCCAATAATAATTACAACTACTACGACACCCAGTAGTGTCCATCTTTTTTTCATACAACGACCTCTTATTTTAATAATTTGGCCATATAATACTCATCGACACGCTCACCCTCGACAATAAGAGAATCTTTTTTGACACCTTCTTGTTCAAATCCTGCTTTTTTATATAGTGCCTGCGCTCTTGTATTGTGGGCCATTACTGTTAATTCCAAACGCCATATATCATGTAATCTTGCCCACTTTTCTACTTCTTTAAACAATGTCGTCCCAATTCCTTTTCCGCCATATTCTTGTAAGATTCCAATTACAATTGCTGCTGCATGCTTGTTTCTTTGCACATTACCACCATTAGCTAAAATAAATCCAACTAATTGCTCCCCTTCTACTGCTACAAATATAGTAGAATTATAATCTTCTACAAAACGTTGAATCATTTGTGTTTGCTGCTCTACTGTTGTATTCCGTTCACCTGGTTCTAATAGCATAAAAGTAGTTTCTTCATCCAATTGTTTTCCTAATTGCAAAAATGCTGCTGCGTCCTCTACTCGAATTTCTCGAATCATTTCTATCACCCTACCAAGTTTATAATATAAAAATTTTCTTTATAAAGAGATTTTCGCTATTTTTTTATGAAATTCCTTTCTATTTTCCCCAGGAGAAATAGACAATTTTCGATATCAATATAATGAAGAAAAAATTGTGACAATAAAGTGAAACTTTAATCAGTGGGCGTTTTCTTCTTACCTCACTTAAATTTTTTACATTTGCTACATTTTAAAGTTGGGGCTTACTACCCGTGGATAGCGAGATAAAAGCTTAGCTTCCATCTTTTTATTTTTTGAACACACAAAAAAACGTAAGTATCTCACTTACGTTCATCCATTTACCTTTTCTGCTTGCCAAAAATATTCACTAAATGCTTTCGCCAATACATCAATGGAACGATTTAATTCTTCAGATGTATTATCTACACCTCCCACTTCAATTAAAATCGCTTGTCCTGATAAGTCCTGATTATAAATACCGTTCCCTGTTTGAAATCCCTTTTGAATAACACCGCGGCTTACTCCAGGATATTTTTTATTAATCGCTTCATGTAGCGCAGTTGCTAATTGTAAGTTTTTTGCATAATTTTTATTTCCTTTTCCAATGACAAAAGCAAGCTTCGCATATGATTTATCTCCAATCGCTTTTGTTGTGACATTTTTACGAGCGCTATCTCGGTGCAAATCAAAGAAGTATTGCAATTCTCTGTTACTAGCCATTGCTTCCTGTACAACTTCACGAGACATTTTATAAGAACTTGTATCATTTAAACCCTTACTAATCAACCTCTCCCCAACATCTGTTTTATCATTAACTGCCCCTATCCCTTCATTTTCTAATTGCTCACGGAATCTGTCTCCCAAAATAGAAATATTCGTCACAGAGCTTGTCGCTTTATTTGGATTTGGATTATTTGTCAAATTTAATAACGGTAAATAAGACTCCCAGCTATGCGTATGATAAATAAAGGCCACTTGTCTTTTCCCAGTTGTTTGAGATGGTTGTTTCTTGTCTTTATTTGTATCCGTTTTCGGAACTTGTCCTGCTTCTCCAGTCCGCTCTTTCACTACTTCCTCAAGTGGAACACTCGATTCTATTGGTAAGTTAGAATAATCTGTTCCTTCACCAGCAATGACGATTTCCGTATCGTATTTCCCAAAACCCGGAAGCTCCTTTCCAACAAAGCTACGTACATCATCAAATCGAATATTCGTTACTGTTGAAAAAAGAAAAGATGAAATCGAAAAATCTTGATTTAAATTCCGATATTCTTGTGTAAAATAGTGATTTTCCTTTCCAATCACATACATATAACCATTTATTGACAACTCATTCAACCAATTATATAAATATGCTGACTTTGTTTCTTTTAATGAAGTCACCATCATACTAATAAGAAAAAAAGTTGCTAACATCATAATGACAACAAATAAAATGAGCTTTCGTACACTCGTTAATTTTACATAAAAAAAGCCTCGATTCATAACATCACCCTCTCTGTTCCAACTTATGTACAAGCTATAGAGAATAGACCGCCTAAATTTCGGCTATATTGTCATAGAGGTGAAGTGAATTGAAGCTAATTATAGGTATAATTCCTATTGTTTTATCATGTGTTTTTTTATTATTTGCAGCACACCCTAAAATCCGTGCTTTCTTAGATATTTGCGCGTACCTTTCATTATATATACTGGGTATACTAATTGCTTTTAACATATATGATGTTGTACTGCACGGCTTAGTATTTATGACAACCATTCACAGTATTTTATTGAATCCATTATTTCTCCTTACCGGGGCTTATGTAGGAGTATATTCTTTATATCTCCTTATTTATAAACTAGTAACAAATGTAAGAAAAACTTAATACTTACCTTTAACGTATTTCCGAAAGAAGTCCCCATCTTCAAGCCCGTGACGGGCAATAGCCCAGCGATAAGGTTGGGATGAATTTCGTTTAGGCACAGCCTAACTGATTTGTAAGAACAACCAATTGTTATTATGGTGTATGCATTCTATATCCGATATCTTCACTTGCTTGTAAGACTTAGAAGGATTTTGTAGATAATGACCATCTATATCTTGTACATACATCATCTTCCCTGTAAATCCTGTCACAAATCCTACTTGTCCAAACACTTTTACTTTATCACCCAAATAGATTCCATGTACCTTTGGTGTATTTTTATTGTTTCGTTTTGCAGTTGTATTTTTTGTTTTTCTTCCTTTTCTTGCAGTCGATTCATGAAGGGATCGTTTTTTCTTTCTAAATTGTTTGATGCGAAATTCACCACTTTGCTCATATTCTTGTAGTTTTGTTGGGGTTGTAATCGCAATGGCATCATTATAATGTGTTTTCGATAAACGTAATTCTTTTCGTTTCGGTGTGGTGTAGCTGCCATACGTAATCTCACAACCTAAACGATTCATGATTTGCAGACGTAATATATTCATAAAAGCGGTCTCTTTATATTGTTTTGGTTTCTTGAAAATGTGTTTGATAGTTCCTTGGTGAAATTTCTGATGGCACTCTTCATGTACGGTTACAAGGTTATCTGCCATATCTGAACCGCCACTACATCGTTCAATGATATGATGCGTATGCAAAATACCGCCTTTTTTCTTACAAATTTGACAAGTATAATGATCTCTCGTAAACACGTAATACCTTGTATTCCAAAAGCCAAAGGCATCACCTTGTTGATATTCTTTTCCTTGTATGTCGGAGTTTTTTAGTTTTTGCGCATCAAACTTTCCTACTTCAACAATTACTTTTGGGGATGGTAATAACGAGCGGAATATTTCAATCCAATGAATTTGGTTATGCATCCTACTTTGAATCGATGGAGGCAACCAGCCTTCTCTCTTTTTTCGATTGAGAAAACGTGCTTTTCGATATCTTGTTTTTCGTTGTCTTCTACTTCTGCGTAATGTAGCTCTCAGTGTAAGATTCTCTTTAACGTCTTGACGTAACTCGATTGTTCCCTTTGCTAGCACTTTGTCTTCTGTGGTGATCGCAATGCCTACATACTTCGAACCGCTATCAACACCAATTGCAACGGATTGCACCGTTTCACCAGTAGCATACTGCAATTGAATTGTAAACGGAGTATACCCAATAATCTTGGCTTTTCCTTGTTTGAGAAGAAGCCTAGCTTTGCGATTGCTGCAAGGCATGAGCGGTTCTCCTCTTAAATTCTTGACAAATACACGCATGATTTGTCCCTCCTAAGAGTTTGTTTCCCTTCGCCAATGTTTGTAGGTGTTGGCAACTTCTTGTGCAAGAAGACTTGTGGTTGACCGTTCCTTCCCAACCAGAACTTTTACAGAGCCACCATAGAGCCAAGAACTAGGGAATCATTCTTGGGTATGCAACCTACGAACGGAGTCCACAAAGGACCGTGGCTAGACAACCAGAACTTTTACAAGCCCCCACTTCAAAACGCGCTAGCGTTTAAGTGGTGGGTAGTTGACATGGAGTGTAAAGATGAAACCACCTTTTATATGTCATAAATGCCAGAAAAAAATTATCAGAAAACAAGATCTTATCACCACAATATTTTACATACGTATCTACTTATTTCACAATACTTGTTTTAGCCAACAATTTTTCTTTTCTAGTTTCATTCCTATTAACACGTTATTTGGAGCATATTTCATTTGGTATACTCTCGCTATAGGGAGTGTTTTAACCATAACTGAACCCTCAATTATTTGGATCTTTTTTTTACTACCAGCTCTATATCGCTTCATTTCTTATTATTATATCGAACGTCACTTTTGAAGATAGCGATTAGACTGTCCTTTAGGAATACTTAAACACTCCCAATCTTTTTCTTTCAGCAATTTCCCAACATAAATAATTTGTCCAATATGTGATGCATAATGAGCAATCTGCCTTTCAATTGCTTGCATAACACTATGCGCTTCACCACGAATATGAATTATCTTTAAAAGATCTTGCGGAGTTAATGATTGCAGCGCTTGAAAAACATACCCCCATCCTTCCCCCCATGCTGCTAGCACTTCTTCTTTTGAAGCATAACCGCCTTCAAATTCACCATCACGATTCCGATCTAGCTTTTCACCGTCTGTCGTTAAGAAATCTGTCCATCTTGAGCGCATATTCCCATGCAAATGTTTAATTATAATCGCAACACTGTTTGCTTCTTCATGAGGTGTCCAGCATAGTTGTTCATATGATAACTGTGAAAGCGATTGTTCTCCTTGCTTTTGAATCACCTTAAAGTTTGAAAAAACACATTCTAAATAAGCTTTTCTAACTTCCATTTCCAATCCTCTCCCATATTAACTAATTGGCGTTCCATTTGGAATTTCTATATCAGGTTGCAATAAGATTACATCACCATGTTCTGGGACTCCTCCTAACACAAGCACCTCTGATTTAAAGCCTGCAACACGTTTTGGTGGAAAATTCACTACGGCAACAACTTGTTTTCCAATTAACGCTTCTGGTGTATACCGCTTTGTAATTTGAGCACTGGATTGCTTCATACCAAGTTCACCAAAGTCAATTTCCAGCTTAATTGCAGGTACACGCGCTTCTTTAAACTCTTCTGCTTTTTTTATCGTTCCAATACGTAAATCTAACTGTAAAAAGTCTTCAAAATTAGCCATTTTATTCTCCCTCCCAAATTATCATTTAGACAAAACATGCAAATTCCCTCTAAAAAAAGAAAGATGCCTAAGCACCTTTCTTTTGTAACTCCCTTGATTCATTTGGTCTATATAGGAAGTAACCCATAACTCCACCAACACATGATGGCAATAACCATCCAATTCCTTCCTTATATAAAGGAAGCATTTGCAACACATTTGTTATAGCATCAAACTTAATATTTGCACTTTCTAAACCGTTAAATAGACTAATAACTAGTGCCCCTAAAATTGCACCGATATATATTGTATTTCGTTGCCCAATCCATTTATGGAAATAAGACAGAACAATTAGTACAATCGCAACAGGATAAATAATCAGTAACACAGGCAATGTTACAGCAATAAGCTGTGTTAACCCTAAGTTTGATACAAATAAACTAAACGCACATACCAATGTGACAATCATTTTATGCGATAATCTTGGGAATAAGTTTGTAAAGAATCCCGCACACGCCGATGTAAGTCCAACTGAAGTTGTTAAACATGCGAGTGTAATAACAAGGCCTAACAATACTTTTCCACTTGTTCCATATAGCTCATTTACAACTTTCGTTAAAATAAGACCTCCATTATCAGAAACGCCAAGTGATGTACTTGTCGAACCAAGATAAGCAAGTGATAAATAAATTAATGTTAAGCCTACCACAGCAATAATTCCTGATATAATTGTTATTTTTGCAATTTGTCCACTCTCTTTTATCCCTTTTGAACGAATAACTTGTACAACAACGATCCCAAATACAAGTGCACTAATAGCATCCATCGTTAAATATCCTTGAATAAATCCGCCAAAAAATGCATTTTCTTTGTATGCATCTAATGGTGCAGCAGGCGCCCCAATTGGATCAATAATCGCTTTTCCAACAATTACAGCAACAATTAATACTAATAATGGGGTAAGGAACTTTCCAAACCAATCAATTAGTTTTGATGGATTTAATGATAAATACCAAGTAACCCCAAAGAAAACTACTGTGTATAGAAACAGCATATACCACTCTGACACAAACGCTTCTGATAGAAACGGCTTCATTCCCATTTCAAATGAAACTGCCCCTGTACGCGGGATTGCAAAGAATGGTCCAATCGCTAAATAACTAATCAGTGGGAAAATAAACGCAAATATAGGATGTACTCTAGAGGATAACGCTTTCAAGTCTCCCTCTACAAAAGCTACAGCGGTTACAGCTAATAGAGGAAGTCCGACTCCTGTCACAAGGAATCCAATTGTGGCAATCCAAACATTTTCTCCTGCTTGTTGACCTAATACTGGTGGGAAAATTAAATTTCCTGCTCCTAAAAATAATGCAAACAACATCAAACCAATTGCTATCGTATCTCCTGGCCTTAATCGTCCCTTCATCTTTTTCTTGCATAGCATGTTCCCTATTGTTTTTATCTTTTTTCACAATATGCTATGCATCCTCCTCTCTGCTCATGTTGATTAATATATCGCCCCTTAAAAGGCAATGCCTTTCTCCATAATTTCTCCACTTCCCCTTTTTATTACTCTAATTTATAAATTTTGATTTTTTTGAATATTTAAATCATTAGAGTGTTAAACCATGGAGTAAACTTGTCAGACTTCTTTGCTTTTGTCACACATATAGTAACATATTTAGTTGAAAAATAAAAACATATTTTTTATATAGAATTTTTCGAAAAACAAAATAATAAGTTCTCCTTCCTCGTCTATTATTCTTTTAGGAAAATATTTTAGAAACAAATATGCAACGATTCATTTTGTTATCTCAAAATAACATTACTATTTCCTTTTTTATGTATAACGAAAAGCCATCTAAATTATACAGATGGCTTTGTATCTTCTATTCTATTGTCTCCACTTCACGTGGATTATTCATTTCTTCTACATATACAACGCGAAATCCATGGTCTTCTAAATCCTTAAGCAATGAATCTAATTCTTCTGGTTTAAATTCTTCGCCTAGTGTAAACATAATTCTGCGTACTAATAACGCATCATTATCAAATGTCATTAAACTTTGAATGCCACTATATTTTTTCAAAACTGTAGATAGTTTTTGAATCGCTCCATTATAATCTTGGGTTCCCACCATAACAGAATACCTGCTAGAATGAACACCCCATGCATCCTCTAATAACTCAAATACCTTTTTATGAGTTAAGATTCCAAGAAATGTCCCTTTCTCATCGATAACGGACAAATATGGTAGCTTCTTAATTGTAAAGAACACTTTAAAGAAAGAAGAGTCTTCTCTCACATAGCCCTCTTTATCATTTAATAATTCTGATAAATCATCTTCTAATGAACCTTTATATTCTAAAATATCTACTTTATATACATTCCCTAAAAATTTCTCTTTCTTTTCATCTAAAACTGGCACACAACGATAACCTGTTTTATTTAAATGATCCAATGCTTCACCTATTGTAAATGAAATGGAGCAATATAAAACTTCTCTTTTTGGCACATAATTTCCTTTAATCCTCATAAAAAGCCTCCTTATGTTAAAATACTTTCTGTGCCATAACTATATTATATTTTCAGAAAAAAATAAATAATTTATTTTATTTTTCTGAAATCTTTTCATATTATTGTCATTATTTGTTCATGAATGATTCATTTTTGAGAAATTTAGTAGATTATCATTCTGTACAACAAATAATATAAGCAACTTATCATACTTAAGCTAGTTACTGACTATAGCTGAAAATAAAGAGAATTACTTATAATCCTAGCCTATACCCATATGTAAAGAAAAAGATATTGTAACTTTAGCAAAAAAGCGCTAAAATAAGAATAAGAATTTTCTGAATTTTCAAAGAGCAGGTGAACCTTTATGTCTTCATTATTTCGTTCTTACACATATCGCTTTTTTGTAGGATTCCTTATTATTCTTATCATAAGCCCCATTCCCGCCTTATTATTAACTCATGAGTCTTCTTATTTGAAAGGTTTACTTGGGATTTTTCATAATCTCGCTCATTTTCCATCCATTTTCATCCCGATGATTGATTGGATGCATGAATCCATTCTTTTTTCATCACAACCTATTATAAATTCAACCACAACTTTACATGCTCCAGGACAATCTACACTTCTATTCCCTTATATGTGGGAAGTATACTTTTTATCAATCGTGCGTTTTACATTCACACTCGCAATTGGTTTTTCAATTAGCTTAACAATGGGACGTTTATTCTTAAAGGCACCAAAACAACTAAAAAAATATACTTCAATATTGCGCTGGATTCCATACTCATTCAGTACTGCTTTATTACAATGTTCTATTGTTTTAATTTCTTTATACATCGCAAAGTACATAACAATTCCATTCCTTTCCTCTCTCATCATCATAAGTAGTACATCAATGATTATTGTTATACAGGCAATTAAAAAATGGATTCCATTTTTAAATAAAACTGCAGAACATGATTTACGTGATTCATCTTTTCTCATTAATACGTTATTTATGGCAAATGTTTCAAATCATAAATCTATTTTAAGCTCCATCATTCTGTCATTTTTTTATATGGAATGTATTTTTCATACGAAAGGATTACTACAATTTATTATTCAATTTGGAGGAAGTTCCCCGACCGTTGTCACAATTGGACTGCTACTCATTTATATTCCATACATCATTCTTTCCTTTCTTCAATCCGTGTGGACAACAAACCAGTCTAAACATCAAACTTACACTATCACAAAAACACTGACAAAGTAATTAAGCTTCATGCTATCTCCCTCCTTTTAAAAATGGAGGGTTATTCCCCTTTCATTCAGGGTAAAATACCAACAAATTCATGTATGGTTAGAAAAACATTCCAATATTTACTCATTTCCTTTGACTATTATTTTCATTTCGATTTATTATAAAAGTATAACATACTTGCAGGAGGTGACATCTTTATTCCAACTTCGGAGTAGAGAACACACTTGGACATATTAAATATTTTTCTCATTTTTGTACTTATTCTCATTTCTGGCTTTTTCGTCGCATCTGAATTTGCGGTTGTAAAAGTACGAAAAAGTAGAATTGATCAGCTTGCAAATGAAGGAAATAAGCAAGCATTAGCTGCCAGAAGCGTTGTTTCTAACTTAGATGTATACTTATCAGCCTGTCAGCTTGGTATTACTATCACGTCTTTAGGCCTTGGTTGGCTTGGTGAACCAACTGTTGAACACTTACTACGACCACTATTTGAAAAAATAAATATTACTGGAGCAATGGCTAATACGCTATCGTTTATCATTGCATTTAGTGTCATCACTTTTTTCCATGTTGTATTGGGGGAACTTGTTCCAAAATCTTTTGCAATTCAAAAAGCGGAGGCTATTACATTAAAATTTGCCAAACCACTCATTTGGTTTGATAAAATCATGTATCCTTTCATTTGGTCACTTAATAGTACAGCCGTATTCTTTACAAAACTATTCGGCTTAGAACCAGCAAAAGAAAATGAACTTGCTCACTCAGAAGAAGAATTACGACTTATTTTAGGTGAAAGCTTTAAAAGTGGTGAAATTAATCAAACTGAATACAAATATGTAAACAATATTTTCGAATTTGATGATCGTGTTGCCAAAGAAATTATGGTACCTCGCACAGAAATGGTTTGTTTATCTACCGAAAATACATTAGAAGAAAATATGGATATCGTGGCATCTGAAAAATATACACGTTATCCGATTATTGAAAAAGATAAAGATGATATTATCGGGATGCTAAACACAAAAGAAATTTTTCACGACCAAACGAAGGGGATTCAAAAACCTTTAGAAGCGTATATACATCCGGTCTTAACTGTATTTGAAACAGTACCAATCCGTAAAACATTAATTCATCTTCAAAAGAATCGTGTGCAAATGGCAATTGTAGTGGATGAATACGGCGGGACAGCTGGCCTATTAACAATGGAAGATATTATTGAAGAAATTATTGGTGAAATTCAAGATGAATTTGATGCAGATGAATCGCCAATGATTGA
Source organism: Bacillus pseudomycoides DSM 12442 (assembly GCF_000161455.1). Lineage (GTDB taxonomy): Bacteria > Bacillota > Bacilli > Bacillales > Bacillaceae_G > Bacillus_A > Bacillus_A pseudomycoides. Next base: position 1,834,358 of record NZ_CM000745.1, on the reverse strand, counting down.
AAAACGCACACCAAAACTCACTGTACTGGATGGAAAAGTACTCATTTCAGAAGTAAATGATATATTTGGTTTACATATCGATGATAGTGATTTAGATACAATTGGGGGCTGGCTTCTATCTCAGGCAATTGATTTAAATATTGAAGTTGGCTATTCAATTGAATATGCTGGTTTCCAATTCAAAGCATTAGAACTTGATGGGCATCAAATTAAGAAAGTTGCTGTACATAAACTAGATAGTAAAAAGGAGATATAAAGTGACCGTTTTATTAACACTTTGTATAATTGCTTGTTTTATCGTATCGTTTATTGCGTTTATCTATCCGATTATCCCTGGCATACTTGCACTGTGGGCTGGATATCTCATTTATCATTTTGCCATAAATGGTGGGGAGCTAACAATAAGTTTTTGGATCCTTCAAATCATTTTTACCATCATTATTTTCGTTGCTGATTTTATCGCAAATGGATACTTCTTAAAGAAATATGGAAGTACCAAATGGGGTGAACGTGTGGGAATGGTTTCTATTATTATCGGCTCCTTTTTCTTCCCACCATTTGGTCTCATTATCATTCCATTTCTGTCTGTTTTCGTGACAGAAATAATGCATAAAAAGACACCACAAGAAGCGTTTATGGTCGGAATTGCTACAGTCGTCGGCTTCTTAAGCAGTACAGTAGCAAAAGCAATTTTACAAATTATTATGATTATCATTTTTGTATGTTACATTCTTTTTTAACCATCCCTTTTCAGGGATGGTTTTTTTAATAAGCAATGCCTACACGGCTATTTTCATATACTTTTTCATTTATTAGAGACCACGTAAAACGAGCTGTATCTCCTACCGTAATTTTTGATCCATCCAGTGGTAACATATCCGTCTCCGTCCGGTATATACCCGTTTCTTCACCATCAATTAAATGTGTAGGACAAACAATTGTCCAGCATAGCCCACTATTTTTTAAAGCTACATAAGCAGCTAAATGATCTTCTGCAGCCGTTGTGGTTTTTCTTTTTGATTCTTCCGATTGAAATCGATATATCTTCTGATTTGTCCGCGCCTGTAAAATGCCTGCTGTTCCTATCGTAATAATCCTTTTTACTCCCTCTTTCCCCATATGTTTTATAATGCTAGGTATACTATTCGATAATGTTCTATTTCCATCTGTTCCAAGAGCGCTTAAAACGAGCTCAGCGTCCTTTAAAGCTTTCTTCACATCATTTCCCTGTAATACATCCCCTTCTACGATATGTAGCTTATCATGTCTCATCATAAGCTTATTTTGATCACGAACTAATACTGTGATATCATGTGAATCTTGTAATGCTAGTTTCATTAACTGTGACCCAACTCTTCCAGTTGCACCAAATATACATATTTTCATCTTCGTACTCCTTACTTACTATTTTTCTCTATTCTTTCTCAAAAACGATAAATATGCAACTAAAAAAGCTTCCCCAACACGTGAGAAAGCCCTACCATTCAAAATATTATTTTTTTTCCTTTGAATCTGAAGAATTACTATCCTTGCTCGTTTCTTGATCTTTCTTTTCATCTTGCTGTGATGTTTTGTCCTCATCCTTCTTTTTGTCCTCACCTTTACTACAACCTACCATAAATAAAGAGCTCGCAAGTGCCATAGCAGTTAAAGATTTAACCCATTTATTCATTTGCTTATCCCCCTTTTGATAGAATATGTACAATCTCATATTACTTCTCTTTTTTGAAGATAATATGAGAAAAGAGTAAAGATACGGTAAATTTCTGTAAATTTTCTGATAAGAGAGGCGTTTGTTTTTTATTTTGGATCTTTTTCACTTATAATAAAAATAATATAACAAAGAAAGGTTGATATATATGGAACTTGGATTAGCTGGAAAAACTGCTCTAGTTGTTGCTTCTAGTCAAGGTTTAGGAAAAGCGATTGCTACGGAACTTGTAAAAGAAGGAACAAATGTTATGCTACTTAGTCGTAATGAAGAAAAGCTAGCATCTTTACAAAAAGAATTGATCGCTCTTAATAAAGGCACTGCCATGTATACAGTTTGTGATGTTACAAACAAAGAAAACATGAAACAAGCGGTAGAATATACTGTACAAACCTTTGGCACAATTGATATTTTAGTAAACAATGCCGGCGGCCCTAAGCCTGGTACATTTGAACAATTAACAGACGAAGATTGGTACAATTCATTTGAGCTTAATTTATTAAGTTACGTTCGTATGATTCGTGAAGTACTTCCATATATGAAAGAGCAAGGCGGCAAAATTATTAACATTGCTTCGTCTTCTATTAAAGAGCCCATTCCCGGATTACTATTATCGAATACATTCCGCGTCGGCATTACAGGCTTAGCAAAAACGTTAGCATCTGAGCTTGCTCCATATAACATTTTAATTAATACGATTGCTCCTGGACGTATTGCTACAGACCGCATCGCTTCTCTCGATGAAACAGCTGCCGAAAAGCGCGGAATTACAGTAGAAGACGTTCAAAAACAATATGAAGCAATTATCCCACTTGGAAGATATGGTCGTCCTAGTGAATTCGCTAAATTTGCTACATTCCTTGCATCCGATGCAAATACTTATATGACTGGGCAATCATTCCTTGTTGATGGTGGAATGGTAAAAAGCTTATAATTCTTTTCAAAAAAACAAGACAGCTTATATGCCGTCTTGTTTTTTTATTCTATGCAAATCTTTCGTCTTCATATATATTCTCTATTGTATATTCTTTTTTCACAACATATTGCCATACACTATATGCATAACGATTCATTTTAACAAAGCAGTTTTCCAAAAATGATCGAAATTCCGGATTTGCAACTTCTACAGCAACTTGGGCGAATCTGAGTGCTAATCTTTTTAAATTCGAAATATAGGAAATAGCAAGTTCAATGTCACCCTGACTTGTATTCTTCATCGGTATATCATTTTGTATAAGGGGGGACTTCAGTTGTTCACAAATCATATGCTGTATATTTTCACCTTCTTGAAAGTTCACTTGTTCATTGTAAGCTTGCAAAATATAGGGCAAATGTTGTTTTAATATATCCTTTAACTCTTCACCTTCCACCCTATTCATATACTCACCAATCATATGAATCATTTCATAGCTACACTTCATTAACTCTTCCATACATCTCATATCATAGCTCCCCCTTCCCTCTAAATATATGCCTATAAATAGGATGCCAGAACATTTGCTACCTTTGCTAGAAACCAATCCCAGCTATTTATTTTGTCAAAATCTTTATCAGTTAAGCGTTTAGAATCATGAAAATCCTCTTGTAGTCGTTTCCATACCTCAGCTACAACTGCTTTATCATATATAAAACAGTCCGACTCTGTATTTATGTAAAAACTACGATTATCAAAATTAGCTGTTCCTACATCAACACTTATATCATCAATTATTGTCACCTTTCCATGAAAAAAACCATTCCGGTATTGATAGACTTCCGCACCGGCATCCAGCATCTTTTTTAAATGCGGATAAGCAGCTTGTTTTAGTAACAGAGCGTCACTTTTAAAAGGAACAAGAATCTTTACCGTCACGCCACGCCGCAATGCTTCTTGTAAACCATCCATCATTTCCTTACTTGGTACAAAATACGGCGTTGCAATGATTAATGATTTTTTAGCCCCTTTTAATAATGCACCGTATTCCTGCCATAACCCTTTCCCATCTGAAAATACATATTGATACTTTGCATTTCCTTGCTGAGATGGTCCTTTGTACAAAGAAAGTTTTTCACCAGTATCCGCATACCAATCTTCTGCAAATTTCTGTTCCATATCAGTCGCTCCATCTCCTTCAATACGCAACTGATAATCACGCCATTTCCCAAATTTAGGATCCTTACCGAGATACTCCTTTCCAATGTTAAAACCACCAATGTAAGATATCTTTCCATCTATCACCGCAATACGCCGGTGGTTACGTTGATGCAATGAATAAAACAAATTCTTTAATTTAGGCTTTTTACTAAAAGTAAACTTAACACCCTTTTCTTTTAACTGCTGAATCACTTGTTTCTTCATTTTATAGCCACCTATACGGTCTACTGATAATTTCACATCCACACCGCTCGATGCTTTCTTCTCTAATAATTGTAAAAAATTACGACTCACTTCATCTTTACCAACAATATAAAAATGAATATAGACATACTTTTCTGAACGATTTATATCATCAAACAAATTTTGATACAAATCCGTTCCGCTTGTATATAATTGGAAATTCCCGTATCGAATTTGTGATATTTCAAGCCCACTAGTCATTTTCTTCCCCATCTCTAAATCGATGTTCATCCATATGAATATCCCTATGATCCATAACAAAATGGATACACATTTTTTCATGGATAAAACCCTTTCTTCAAAAACAGTTATTCCTATATCTTTCCTTTTTTTCACGTTAACATACAAGAAAAATCTATATTTTCGTGATATATGTCCCTGTCAAACAAGAGTGAATTTGCATATTGTATGTTGTATCTTAAAATAAAAGGAGGAAATAACAATGGGCTTCGCACATGGAAATGGATTCGCGTTACTTGTCGTACTATTTATCCTCTTAATTATCGTCGGTGCTGCTTGCTTTTGCTAGTTAGACACCCGAAAGAGCGATATGCAGATGAAAAAACTATAAAAGCGGACACCTAAATTTAGGTGTCCGCTTTTCATTTCAAATTACTTATAAAGTTAATAACGTTGCAATTTTCTTACTTTCTGCTTTTCGAATATGACGTTGTTGCGCACGTAAAACAGCAATTTCATGTAATTTTTTTTCTCCCTCTGTTTCGGGAATTACACGCGGAACAGGAACTGGATTATTTTCTTTCCCAAGTGCTACAAATGTAACAAAAGATGTTGCTGCAATTCGTTTTTCACCAGAAATTAAATCTTCCGCTACTACCTTTACAAACACTTCCATCGACGTTCTCCCTGTCCAAATGACAAACGATTCATAGCTCACACAATCAGTTGAACGAACTGGATGTAAAAAATCTACCCAGTCCATTGATGCCGTTACACATTCCATTCGTGAATGTCTCGTTGCTGAGATAGATGCAATCATATCCATTTCAGCTAATATTTTACCTCCAAATAATGTGTTATGATCATTTAAATCTGTTGGAAAGACACGACTTGTTTTAAAAACTCTTGATTCATTAACTGTTTTCCCATTTGTTTCTTCCATTTCCTTCACCTCTTTAATTCATTCATAAACCTTTCATAACATGAAAACGAAATAAATACTCCCTAAATTCTCCTAGTCCCATGCATCCTATATATTAATTAATATGAAAACATTGGAACTACCCTATGCTTTTTTGTTCATCTTGTATATAAAAATTACACTAGGTGAACTATATATTATATATTAGCAATTTTCATAAATTTATGTCTATAAAAAAGAACCGATTATAATCAATCGGCTCCTCTAAATACATATTGTTCTTTCGGCTGTTCAACTTTATTCCATTTTGTTACTTCCAAAACAGGAATATTTGCATGGAATGGTTGATAAAATTCAGTTGAAATTTCACCTTCCACTTCAATCCAATCATCATTCTTCCACTCTACTCCATCTGGCTTTTTCACTAACATCCCGTATACACCTGAATCGGCTACACAATGAATAATACCAAAGCGGAATAAGAAATATTGTTCTTTCTTTGAAGAATCATCGCGGAAAACAAATCCTTTAAACGAAAGTGTCTTACCTGTAAATTCACCAGGATAATTATAAATTGTTTCTATACCTTTTAAGAAGTCTTCATCCTTCAAGGCAATATTATCTTTTGTGACGTATTCTTTTTTTCCTTTTTCCATCACACCACGATACCCTTCTTTTCCATAGTAAATACTCGTATCGGGTCTTAAAAACTGCCTTGTAATAAATGGATCTGTACTCTCTGCTTGCGCAACAGGGAAATGAAATCCTTTCGCTTTAACAATATCTGAATCTAACGTCGCAATTGGAAAGAATAGTCCTGAAATAATAGGGAAACAAAATAATGTATACGCAAAAGTTCGTTTCCACCATGTGTTTTCATCTTTTGAATGATCATGTCCACAATGACTATGATCACAACCACAACTGTGCTGATCTTTTTCCTTTTTGTGTTCCTTTTGGAAAACAACAATGATTTGAATAAGTGTTAAAAACCCTAAAATAATTGCAGCTGTTTTTGATAAATATGCGTACTTCATATTTATATACTTTGTTATATTACCTGAAATATGAAGCTGCGCAATTAAGATTGTAAATCCGAGTAAAATATATGCTCGAAACATAACCTACCACCCCATCGCATAAATGAGTAGTGAGCTTGCATAAACCACAAGTGTAACTGTAGCTATCACAACAATTACAAATTTTGTTTTAAATGTCGCAAGCATCATAAACATATTTTTAATATCCACCATCGGTCCATAAACGAGGAACGCGACAAGTGATGCTGTTGAAAATGTACTTTGGAACGAAGATGCAATAAAAGCATCCGCTTCTGAACATAGTGATAAAATATACGCAAGTCCCATCATAACAGCTGATGAAGAGAACGGTCCTTGCCCTATAGAAAGTAGTGTTGAAGTTTGTACAAATGTTTGAACTGCAGCAGCAATTAATGCTCCCACTACTAAGTATTTCCCCATTGAGAAAAACTCTTCAACCGCATGTGTACATACGTCCCACATCTTTTTACGCAAAGGACGCTTATGATCCACCTCTGGGAAATGTTCATCACGTAGTTGATGATCTTTAAACATAAACGATAATATAAGTCCAACGATAATAGCTACAATAATGGCTACAATGGAACGATACCACACCATATGCATACTACTTCCAAACGCAACATATGTTGCAAATAATACAACCGGATTAATAATTGGCCCCGTTAACATAAATGCAATTCCAGCATACGGCGGAACACCTTTCCCAATTAAACGTCTTACAATTGGAACGATTCCACATTCACACCCTGGAAACATCATGCCAAGAAAAGTAGCTAATAATACAGACAGAAATCGATTTTTGGGCATCCATTTTGCCACCATATCTTCTGTCACAAACATTTGAATGAATCCTGAAATAAATACACCAATTAGCACAAATGGTAGTGCTTCAATTAAAATTGAGATAAAAATCGTATTCATTTGCAGGAATGCTTTCGGTAACTGAAACAATTCCATGATGTATTTCCTCCATCTTTTCATTAACAATATGTAATTTTAACCTCAATTTATTATTTGAACAAGCCCTTTTCAAATCTACAAATCATGGAAATAAGTTTTTCCTCAATACACATATTGTATATAAGAAACGTTTTATTACGACAAAAAAGCTGCTCTAGCGCAGTTTGATAACTATGCTAGAACAGCTTTCATATGATTTAAAAATAACGTTTCTTCCAAAAAATAAAGGCCATTACGCAAGATAATATTGCGGATATAATCATAGCCATTAAAAAACCATGCGGATTTTCACTTAAAGGAACTGGAACATTCATTCCAAAAAAACTGGAAACCATTGTTGGCACTGATAATATGATTGTCATAGAAGTTAAAAACTTCATAACACTGTTTAAATTATTAGAAATAACCGAACTAAACGTATTCATCATACCACTTAAAATATTACTATATATTTCAGCCATTTCAATGGCCTGTTTATTTTCAATTAATACATCTTCTAGTAAATCTTGATCATCTTCATACATTTTAATAAACGTATTATTGCGCATTAACTTTTGAATAACAATTTTGTTTGCTTTTAAAGATGTTGTAAAATACACTAAACTCTTTTCAAGACCTAATAATGTAAAGATTTCTTTATTTTTCATCGACTTATTTAACTCGTGCTCTAGGTCGATTGTTTTTCGGTTAATTTGTTTTAAGTATCGTAAATAATAAGTAGAAATCGTATATAAGAGCTGCAATGCAAAACGAGTCTTTTTAAAAGTATAAAATTCTTTAATACGCTGATTAATAAATCGCTCGAAAATCGGATTTTCTTCTAAACAGATTGTAACGAAACATTCCGGCATTACAATCATACCAATTGGAATCGTGTCGTATATTGAATTTCCTTCTTCATCATGCCTTACTGTTGGAATATCAACGATAATTAATGCATTGTCATCTTCTTTTTCAATCCGAGATCGTTCTTCATCATCCAAAGGGTCTTTAATAAAATCCAATTCTACATTCAATGTTTGCACTAGAAATTGAATTTCTTCCTCTGTTGGATGGAGTACATTAATCCAACAACCTTTTTGAATTTCCTCTATTTCTTGTAGTTTTCCGTTTCGGTCTGTTAAATAAATATTTAACATACTATCACCCCGATTCTTTTTACATGTGGGAATCTACCTCACTTAAACAACAGTTTTTGAACCGCTATTTTCAGCATATGAAACAAACGTTTAAATTTCAATAGAAAATTATTTTGAAAACGCTTTTCTTCATAATTTCTTTCAAAATAGAAAAAGACAGAGATTGCTCTGTCTTTTCAAAAGCTCATGTTGCCTTTATAACATATTTAGACAGCATCCACAAGTTAAATGAAACTGAAACTGTGTAGCCTGCATATGTTGAGATAATAAAACTGGTGTAGTCAAAGTACGGCAATAATATAATATTTAGTACAATCTTTATTATAATTCCTAAGGTTAAACCTAGAACTGTTTTTTTTTGCTGATCAATCCCTTGTAACATCGCAGCAGTAACTGTAAACAATGAAAATAATATACACGCTGGTGCATAGTACCGTAAAATAACACTTCCTAAACTTGGATCATTTCCTACTCCAAATAAAAGAGTGTATATAGGTTGGGCTAATATAATCATTCCAATTGCTGCGGGAATTGTAATCCCTACAACAAGTAAATTCGTTTTCGTGAAATGCTTATATAATAATTGTTCATTTCCAACTGTATAAGCTTTCGTCATTTCAGGAACGAGAGACATACTAAAAGCTGTTGCAACGGATACAGGAATAAGTACAACCATTTGGACAAGCCCAATTATTGCATTTATTTTTTCTGCTTCACCTTGTACGTAACCTATCTCTATTAAAAGTTTATTGATTGTAAATGTATCAATTGTTTGATACAACGGAATCGCTAACCCAACAGCAACAAATGGAATTGAATACGTAAATAGCTCTTTGTATAAAGCAAAAAAGGACTTCGTTGTCTGTGGGATACTGGCAATCTCTTTCCGTTTTAAATATTTCCGCCTTCTCATATAAAAACCTATCAAAACAGTCAATCCTGCCGCTGCCCCCATAAATGCACCAAAAGTTGAAACTCCAACCGCTAACGAAACAGACGCTTTCAAAATATGCAAAACAACAAAGCTTCCTATTAAGATTGTTAAGACACGAAAAAACTGTTCCACAACTACACTAGATGCTGACGGTCCCATAGATTGAAATCCTTGAAAAAAGCCGCGCAATAAACTCATTACTGGTACAATCAATAATGCAAAACTAACAATTCGAATATTATACGTCACAGCAGTCATACTATTACCAGTTTGATCACTTCCATCGATCACTAGCTTTGCAAGATATGGAGCTAACATATAAAGAACTAGAAATGAAACAATTCCCATAAAAACCATAAAAAACATTCCACTTTTTAGCACCCGTTTTACTGTATGATAATCATTTAACTCATCGTATTTTGAAACCATTTTAGAAACAGCAAGTGGCAATCCCATCGTTGCAATGCTCAGCATAATTGTATATGGCCGATATGCATATGTATATAATATGTATCCACTAGTACCAACCATCGCTGTAAATGGGATAACATATATAAATCCAAGCATTTTAGATATCATCGTTGCCATCGTTAAAAATAATGTTCCACGTAAAAACGGTGATCCTTTCATTTCATTCCCCCGCTACGCTTTATTACTACACATTATGGACAACTTCTTTATTTTAGAACTGAAACGTATAAAAAAAGCCAATGAAATCATTGGCTTTAACGAACTGTTTTTCTTTTTTTCAATACCTTTAAACCGAAATAAAGAGCAATAAAGAGCACTGCCCCAATAATTATGTAATGCGTATAATCAGCTGCATATTCTTTAATATGCCGCCAATTCCCACCTAGTTTTTCTCCTAAATAAATAAAGAGAATTGACCATGGAATAATCGCAACTACTGTATATAGTGTAAAAAGTTTTAAAGGCATTTTCGCTAATCCTGCTGGTATTGAAATCGCATGGCGTACAATTGGGATGAAACGAGCAGAGAAGATTACCCCCGCACCATAACGTTTAAACCAACTTTCGGCTACATCTAAATGATGCTTGTTAATCAATAAATATTTACCATATTTTTCAACTACCGGACGCCCTCCGTAATATCCTAACCAGTATAAAAAGATTTGTGCTAATGTACCGCCAATTGTACCGGCGATTACTGCCCCAATAAAACTTATTTTATCTTGCGCAACTAAAAAACCAGCATAAGAAAGGACAATCTCACTCGGAATAATTTCAATCATTAGCCCTAAAGCAACTCCAAAGTATCCTAAACTTGCGAAAAATTGCAATAACTGCTCTATTAAATTTGCTAACATTTGCTTTTCTATCTCCTTTTCTGCTTACATACCTTCTTATTATCCCACAAAGATTTATGCATGCCAATATATTCCTCATTCTTTACCCAAAATATGTACAATTCATTATAAATATACCAGGCAAGAATAGAAAGAAAAAGAGATTTATACGCTGTGAATGATCCCTGGACTATGACCTGCATGTGCTTGAGGAAGGGGACTTCTGTTGGAGTACTGTTAAACTATCTTTATTCTTATCTTTACATATTTTCTTAATCAAGTAAGGAGCTTTTATTCCTATCTTTCATACAGGCAAACATCTCTCTAATTTGCCACTCTGTATTTCTAGCAGTCGATAACTCTGGGATTTCTTTTTCACCAAAAAAGGTCACTTCTTCTGTTTCAATACTTGTTTGTTTTTCGCCCCCAACAATTTCACAACCAATAAATATTTTATATACATGCATTGCTGATGGTGATGGATAATGTTTTTCTTTATCAAATACTGCTAATAATCGAAAATGATCAACTTTATAACCCGTTTCCTCCCACACTTCTTTTGCTGCCACTTCTGTTGGCGTATAGCCAACATCTGCCCAGCCACCTGGAAGAGCCCATTTCCCGTCACTTTTTTCTTTCACAAATAATAATTTTCCATCCTGATACACGACAGCCCGAATATCTACTTTTGGTGTTTGATAACCCATTTCATTGGCAAATAATCTCTCTACCACTTCCCAATCTGTCTTCGTATAATGAGACATCATCGTAACTGAAAGATCACGTAATTGCCCGAAACGTTCCATATCATACACATCTTTTGAATACGTTAAACCAGCCTGAGCAATGGCTTGTATTTGTTTTACCCAATCGATCCATTTCACTTCCATATTCTCACCATCCTCAAAATATACGGTTTTAACTTTTGTTTACAGCACCTAAACAAATCGTAACTTATTCACATGAAATTTAAAAGGGAATCAATTGTTTTCATAAAGATCTAAGCATTCATACTTTTTATCTAAAAGGAAAGATTAAATCTATTATAAATGAAAAGAAGAAGTNAGTACTA